>PCSS01000214.1 GCA_002771395.1 Bacteroidetes bacterium CG23_combo_of_CG06-09_8_20_14_all_32_9
ATGTACGACATAAAACCGTAACCGCAACCAATATCAAGAATTTCTGCTTTTTGTGGAATTACTTGGTGAAAATATCTGTAATTATTTTCAAGTTTTATTTTAATGCGGCAGTACCACTCAAGCACAGGACCTTTGTAAATGTAATTTTTTATAAGCTTACCGGCAAGATATTTTGGCGTTTCACATTCTTTTTTAAATATTGCAAAGGATGAGCGGTAAAAAGTTTGTAATGATTTTGTAAGTTCACTATAATCTTTTCCAAATGAAGAATCGGAAGCATAAATTCTGTCGTAAATTTTTAAAGTTATTTTACCGGAACGTACATAATTTTCTCCTTTTCGCATACAATCGCCGGTACCATGAATCATCACCGGAACAATGTCCATATTTAATTGTTTTGCAATATAAAATGCGCCTTTGTGAAATCTTGTAATGTTTTGATTTTTGGAGCGACTGCCTTCGGGAAATACAAGAATGGAGTATCCTTCGTCAACTTTTGTTTTAAGTTTTTTTATCAGATTTTCGTTTCCCTCGGTAATGCTGAAAAAATCAATAAATCGAATAACAAAGCCGTAAAAAGGGCTGTTCCAAACCCAATTATTTGTAATTACAACCATTTTTGGATGAAGTGCAAGTAATAACAACAAATCAATATGCGATTGATGATTACTGATAATTATAGCGGGTTGTTTAAAAGTTTCCTGATTAATGTTAATTTTCTTTTTTGTAATAACAAAAAGACTGTAAACTAAAAAACGACAGGAATAGAGCATGCAATAATGAACAAAAAGTTTTTTTGATTTTAATTTGACAGGCAGAATTAATGAAATTAAAAGACTTATGTTTAAAAAGATACAGCCAATAACAAAGATTGTAAATGCCGAAATTGTAAGTAAAATGTTTGATAGCGTTACAGGTACAACCCTGTTTTTTTCTTTTTTTGAAACAAGCATTTTAAAAAGTAATGGCTCGTAAGTATATGATAATATGAGAACTGACGAAAGTCCAATTACTGAAATAGAAGCAATGGAGTACAAAGCCGGATGTTTTGCAAAAATAAGGACGCCTGTTCCCGAAATAGTTATCATTGCCGAAACAAGAATGTTTGATTTAAAGGCAATTAATGTTTTTTGGCTGGTGGAATAACCCTGAATTAATCCCTGCATTATGTAAGTGCTGTAATCAACGCCCATTCCGGTAATGAACGACGAAATTATGATGTTAAAAATATTGAATTTAATACCGAGCAAACCCATCATTCCTAAAGTCCAAAGCCAACTTAAAAGAATTGGGAAGAATGTTATAAATCCTATTTCGATGCGACCAAAGGCAATTATTAAAATTATCAGAACCAAAAGAAGACTTACATTGGCAATAAATGCAAAATCATTATTAAGATATTCAACATATTTTGCTAATATTGATTGCCTGTCAATTAACAGGGAATTTGTAATATTGCCGAATTTATTTTTTAATGCTGAACGTTGTTTTTTTTCAAGTTTTAAAATACTAACAATGCTCACAAAATCACTTTTTCCGTAAAAATTTTCTTTAAATAAATTATCCTTTAGCATGTTAAACGATGATTGCGAAAGAGGTTTATAGTCTTTATCAATAGCATAAAGAAATTTATTGAATGCCGTTGAACAAAAACCGACTGCATTAGCATATTTATTGATATTTGTTTTTAGAGAATCTTTTCGCGATTGTGTCCAATAATTTTTCCATGCATTAATTCTTGTTTTTTGAGTTGAATCGGAAACAAGTATTTGGCTAACCGGGCGGAATTTAGTTATTATTTTACCTGATTTTAGTTCATCAATTCTTGTTTCAACTTTCTCGTTGTTTTTCAGGGCTTCTTCAATATTTTTTCCATAAGAAATTACATAAGCGGTATTTTCTGTAAAATCATTAATTTTTTTAAGATCGGCTTCGGCAGTTTTAAGTTCATCCGACATATAGTTCATTTTCATCATATCGCTTTCAAATTCAACACCAAATGCAAAATATACAAAAACAACGGTTAGGATTGAAAAAACAACAATTACGGGTTTGTATTTGTCAAATTCAAAGCGGGTTATTTTATCAAGAATTTCCTCAAGATAATTTTTTTCAATGATGTGTTGCCTTTTATTTTTATCAATAATTTGAGGAAGAATTATTAGTGTAAGTGCGGCGGAAACAACCACACTTATTGCGGCAAAAATTCCTAATTCCTGCAACACTTTTGACGAAACAAAGAACAAACTAATAAACTCAAACGCAGTAGCAATGCCACAAACCATTATGGGAAAAGCTACGTCTTTTAAAGTCCCGATAATATTTTTTTTATGCTTTTGATGTGAAATAATGTGCAGCGAATAGTCAACTGTAATTGCCAAAATAACAGGACTCATGCTAAGTGTAATTACCGAAATTGCGGGTAACATAAATGTTAACGCCGATAAAGCAAGCGCACCTCCTAAAATTGTAGGAATAAAAATTATTAAAAAAACACGCTTGTCTTTAACAGAAAAACTAATTATCAGAATTAATAAAACCGTTGCAATAGAGAAAGTTAAAATAATATCATTTTTAAGCGTACTTGCATTTGAAACTGCAATTAACGATGAACCAAAACTTTCCGCCTTAATTTTATAAGAGTGTTTTTTACAAATTTTATTTATTGTCTGCTCAAGCAGATTTGCCATAAGCGAATTTTCGGAAGTCTTATTTGCAGCATTAACTGTGTTGGCGAACAAAAAAAGATTTTTTCGGTTTTTGGTTAAAATATAACCGTTATAAAGAGCGTAGTTCTCGTCAAATGCAGCGATGTTAAGCTTTTTAAGGGCTATACCTGCAATACCAAGCGGATCGCGGATAATGTTTTCTTTAAAAGCAAAACTTGCAGGTGATATAAGTGATTCATAATCTTTTTGAATTGATTTTTCAATATTGTTTTGTGAAGTCAGACTGTCGAGTTTTGCTAAATCGGAACTGGTAAGGAAAACAGGAAAATTCTCATAAAAAAGCGATAATACAGAGGTAAATAATGAATCGTTTATTTTATAAAAAATTCCTTTCAGATACGGTGAAAAAGGTTTTGATTTTAACCCGGTTCCAAGTTCTTCGGCAAAAGTAATTAACGAATCGGGATTGGCTTCCAGCAGACTGTCGGTAAGACTGATATTAATAATTATTTTATCGGCAATACCGGTGTTTTTAAACGCAATATTTATTTTATCTTTTGCATATTTGCCGGGAATGGCTTTGGTTATATCTTCCTCTAATTTAATATTAAACACAAAAGAAACTGCCGAAACAACAATGAATGCTAATAAAACAAAGAACCAGATTTTATGTCTTTTAAAGAAGTTATATAGTATTATAAAGAATTGTGCCATTTAAGATTTCAGATTGAAAAAATGTATGGTTTGAGCCCGTTTTCAGTATAAATTCTACGACTTACGTTTTCTAATAATCAGGAGTAAAACATAAAAAAATAATCCGAAAAATATTGCCGCAAATGTAGCAAGCACAATACTTCCAATAAGGTATTGCTCTGTATTTGAAGTAAGTAAATCGGTATTATATCCTGAGTTAATAGGAATGCCTGTAATATTGTTTCCCATTGCTATTCCACCGGTTACATAGCTCAGGTAAATAATTACCGGTATCATTGGCGTTATACTGATATTTGCCGCCACCCCTACTATTAACTTATTAAGTTTAAATAAATAAGCAAGTGCAATTGCTGTAATTAATTGATATCCCCAAATTGGCAAAATTCCCATAAAGACACCAAGCATTATAGAAAGAACTATTTTCGAATTGCTGTCTTTGGTTTGAATAATGTTTTTATTAAAAAACTCGCCGATATTTTTGCCATTCAACTTTTTAATAAAGGCAAACGGACGGTAAAAAGTAAGACTAAAAAACACCAACCATGAATTTAATAATCCTATTCTAAAAAAATCAATAAATGGTCTGAAATGCGTAATTCGCTTATTACCCGGAGGATAAATTACCGGGATAGGAATTGATTCAATAGGAATATTTTTCCAGGAAGCTTTAACCATAACTTCAAGTTCAAACTCGTAGCGACTGGTACGTAATTTTATATGTTGCAATTTGTTTATTGGATAAAGTCTATAACCCGATTGAGTATCGTCTAACTTTATTCCGGTAATTACCAAAAACCAAAAGTTTGAGAAGCGATTTGCAAAACTGTTCTTACGGGGAACATTACCTTCAATAGTTTTACGAACACCGATTATCAGGGCATCTTTATTTTGCTTATGTGCTGCAACAAAGTTCGGAATTTCGCCGGCATTGTGTTGACCGTCGGAATCTATTGTAATGGCATATTCGAAACCTGCTTCAAGGGCTTTGTTAAAACCCGTTTTTAAAGCAAAACCTTTACCTCTATTTTTAGGGTATGAAACTATAGTAATATTTTTGTATTGTTCAAGAATAGATGCTGTGCTGTCAGTTGAACCATCGTTTACAATAATAATATTCCGGGTTTGTTGTAATACTCCTTCAACAACGGCTTCAATTTTTGAAGCATTGTTATATGTTGGAATAATTACACAAAATTTTTCCTTCTTAAATGAATATGCTTGTTGCTCAATCAATATAATAAAGAATATTTTTTTAAAATTAAATTGAGGCAAAATTATCATTAAATTTGCATAAATAATACTACTTTGGTAAATTAATAACTTCCTTAATTATTTGCCACAAAGTGTTCGCCCCAAAAATCGGGGGAACTTCAAAACAGATAACTTTAAAAGAATTATAGGATTAAAATTATTTTGATGTGCTAAAAACTTTTGTAATTAAGTCCCGTTACAACGAAATTATGGTAAAAATTGTGTCCTTTCCTTATAAAGTTCCGTTAGGAGTGACATT
>PCSS01000277.1:0-4606 GCA_002771395.1 Bacteroidetes bacterium CG23_combo_of_CG06-09_8_20_14_all_32_9
CTAAGTTCTCATTTACAATAGTAAACTCCGGTTTTAAAATTTTGTCCGCCTCGAAAAATCTAATTTTTAGAACCCCTCATTAATTTGAAGTGGGTTTACAGTTTTAAATCAATACTCAAACTTTATTTTTAAACACTGTTAATTTATTATAATTTAATATATTGCATTTTAATAAATTCTCTTTATATTTAATATCAGTCCTTTAAAAATATTATTAACTGTTAATTAATTTCTAATAAAATTTTATATTTGGTTATAAATATATTTTGTGGTTTAATTTATAAAATCTCATTAGATAATAATTTATAATAAAAAAATAATTTTGACTAAATTTAAAAAAATATTTGAACATAAATATTAACAATTTTTAATTAATTATTTATTAAAATTAAACAGTGAACTAAGTTATAAACCGTGTTTATTACTTATATTAATTATTTGATTTATTGTAATAATTATTATTAATATAATGTTATTAAAAAACAATTTATAATTAATGCAAGCTTTATTTCATAATAATATTAACCGTATTAACCGAATATTAAAATTATAATAAGCATTTTTAAATTCTATTATAATTATTAAAATCGGTTAATAAAAGAGTTTGTATAAATTTATAGTTACAACCCATGTCATAATTTTTTATCCGCAGATAATGCGGATGATAGCTGGTATATTTACAGTCATTTTATTTTTTTTGCGTTAATCAGCAAAATCAGCGGGAGAAAAAAATGCTGAATAGTAACAATTTATATTTAATTTTGCTTTGATATAACTTTGAAATTTATGAGCGATTTAGAAGATAAAGGTTTTCTTGATATAAAAATTGATTCAGATATAGATTTGAAAAATGAAATACATGAATTAAAAGTAAAAAAAAATGCAATACTTCTGGCACATTATTATCAAACCGGTGATATTCAAGATATAGCTGATTTTGTAGGCGATAGTTTACAATTGTCGCAAAAAGCTGCTGATAATAATGCAGATATAATCTTATTTGCAGGAGTTCATTTTATGGCAGAAACTGCTAAAATTCTTTCTCCTCAAAAAAAAGTTTTAATTCCTGATTTAAAAGCCGGTTGCTCTTTAGCCGATTCAATACCTGTTGCCGATTTTATAAAATTTAAAGAGAATTATTCAGAATACATTGTAATTTCTTATGTAAACACAACCGCCGAAATTAAAGCGCTTTCAGATGTAATTTGCACTTCGTCAAATGCAGTAAAAATTGTGGAAAGTTTTCCGAAAAAACAAAAAATTATTTTTACACCCGACCGAAATTTAGGAAATTATATTAATAGTAAAACCAATAGAAATATGGTAATTTGGGATGGAGCATGCCATGTACACGAACAGTTCTCGCTTGAAAAAATTTTAGCCTTAAAAAAAGAAAATCCCGATGCAAAAATTATTGCACATCCCGAGTGTAAAAAACCGATTTTAATAGTATCCGATTTTATAGGTTCTACCGCAGCCCTGTTAAATTTTACAATAAAAGATTTTTCTAAAAAATTTATTGTAGCTACCGAGTCCGGAATTTTATATCAAATGCAGAAAAATTGTCCTGAAAAAATATTTATTCCTGCACCACCGCTTGATTCTACCTGCGGATGTAACGATTGCAATTTTATGAAATTAAATACCTTAAAAAAAATATATATTTCCTTAAAATACGAACAACCCGAAATATTTATATCCGAAGAAATTATTAAAAAAGCTGTTATACCAATTCATAAAATGTTAGAGATTTCCAAGAAATAATAAATTTGTAAATTTAAGAGTTATAACTCAAGAATACTATAATATTAGTGATTAATAATTTATGAATATGTAATATTTGACAAAAAAATAAAGTAACCGTTCACGGGCATTTTTCATTGAGCAGTTTACAACTTAGCGAAGCGATCTCACGAAGACCTTTAAAAATCAATTAATAATGTGAGTAATTTAATCTGTATTTGTATAAAATAATGGTTTTATGAATAGATTGATTCATTGCTAAATTGCTTCATTGTTAAATTGCTAAATGGTTAAATAATAATGAAACAGTGAAACAATGGAATTATTTACCCTGTTAGATAGTTAAAAAAAAAGCGAACAATAAAAGAACAATTATCTAACAGGGTGAACCCCGATTAAATAGCATAAACAAACGAACCAATAATATAGTGGTAATTATCTAACGGGGTAAACTACTTTTCAGCAATTTTGAAAGATGCCGATTTTTCACAGATTAATTTTTTAGTGGAATATTTTAAGAGGGGTTCTAAAAATTAGATTTTTAGGGGCTTGCGAATTTTTCAAAGCCGGAGTTTACTGTTGTAAATGAGAATTTTGAAAAATGAGCATAACAAAGAAAAAAGCAATTTTTAGAAGTCCCGTAAATTGTTATGTGGAATTTTGTGCCTTTGTAGCAATTTTTAATTCTCTGTAAATTAATTCATAAACAATTTGGTTGAACAGCCATGATTACTCTTAGGACTATAAAGGTTGCCTGAAAACAATCATTATATTTGCAAAAAATTAAAATATTAATGTTAAAAAAAATAATCATATCATTTTTTTTTATTTTTTTACTTGCCCGATTTATTTTTGCCCAGCCCAATAAAGTAAACCCCGATGGTTATAATATATTTTATTACGAAAACGGAAAAATTTCAAGCGAAGGCTATATGCGACAAGGAAAACCCGACGGCTTTTGGAAAACATATTATCCTAACGGTACATTGAAATCGGAAGGAAATCGCATTAATTTTGAACTCGACAGTATATGGACATTTTTTAACGATAAAGGCGATACAACTCTTAAAATTGATTATAAAAACGGCAAAAAAAACGGGTACTTATCAACTTTTGAATATGGGGTTAAAAACAATGTAAAAACAGGTGGGTTAGTATCAAAAGAACTTTATTTAAACGATGTAAAACAAGGAAAATCATTTTACTACGAAAATAATTATCTTTTCAAATCAACTGCTTATAAAGATGGAAAAAAGCATGGACTATCAAAAGAATATGATAAAAATGGAGAAATAATAGCACTGACCGAATACAGCAATGATTACATAATTAACAGAGAACGAATTAATCATATTGATAAGCTGGGATTAAAGCAGGGTGTTTGGAAAACATTTCATCCAAACGATAAAATTGCTGTCGAATCGAACTACCTTAACGATACTCTAAATGGCTATTACAAAGAGTTTGATATGTCAGGAAAACTTGTAAAACTTGAAAAATATTTTTCGGGGCAATTATTATCCGATAGTTTAAATGTTGAAACCAATCCAATTAAATGGGTAGAAGATTTCTATGATAACGGAAAAATTAAATTTCGTGGTGGTTATAAATGCGGTGTACCAATTGGTTTACATAAAGAATATCCACGTGACGGCACTGTAATTATGGCAAAAGAATATGATAAAAACGGAATATTTTTAGGTGAAGGTGCAGTTAATGAAAATGATAAAAAACAAGGTGTTTGGAAATACTATTACGAAAGTGGTGAAATTAAAGCTCGGGGAGTTTTTAAGGATAATTTAAAAACAGGTGAGTGGATTTTTTACTACGAAGATGGTAAAATTGAACAACGTGGAAAATACAATAATGACAAACCGACCGGCTTATGGACATGGTTTTATACCAATGGAAATAAATGGCGTGAAGAGAATATGGAAAAAGGATTAGAACAAGGCTCGTTTACCGAATACAATAAAGACGGAATAGTAATTCTTAAAGGCGAATATGCCGATGGTGAGCGTGAAGGCTTATGGATTTACCACAATGGCGATATTACTGAAGAAGGAAGCTATCAGAATGGAATGCAAAATGGTTTATGGAAAAGTTGGTTTTTAAACGGAAAAATTAATTACGAAGTAAAGTACGTTCAGGGAGTTCCTGATGGGAAATACAAGTTGTATTATGATAACGGATACTTACGCAAACAAGGATATTACTCTATGGGAAGCCGCGAAAAAAACTGGAATAAATACGACATGCTGGGAACGCTTTACCTTACTATTACATATAAAAACGATAAGGAATACAAACTTAACGGCGTAAAAATTAAATTACCCAAAGGGTCAAACGAACAATAACAGACTGTGAGATTTTTATTTTTTATCGCATTTTTCATTTTTATTTTTCAAATTGTGTCTTACGCACAATTTGTTGATTCAATAAGTGAAGCTGTTAAGTCTAGCCCCAAACTAACCATTAGATTAGATAATCGTTATTCGTTTACCGCTACTATACCATCAAAAATTATAGGCTTTAAAGCAGGTGCCGAATTTAACGATAAATTCAGGATAGGAGGAGGCTTTAATAAGTTAAAATCCAAAATTACCAAACCTGTTTATATTGATAACTCGGGTATAATAATTGATACTGTAACATCTTATTTAAAAATGAGTTACATGAGTTATTTTGTTGAATATGTTTTTTTCCGCAACAAACACTGGGAGTTTAACATCCCGTTACAAATCGGAATCGGAAATACACGTTTCGATTACGAATATAATTATCATAAATATAGTAATAACCGTAGTATAATAGTTAATTACGAAGCAAGTATTTCGGGACATTACAAGGTTGTAAAATGGAT
>PCSS01000277.1:4625-4767 GCA_002771395.1 Bacteroidetes bacterium CG23_combo_of_CG06-09_8_20_14_all_32_9
GGTTATCAACTTATGCTTAAAGATAATCCTGCAATAAAAGAAAATTTTAATACCCCAATTTATATTATAAAACTTAAACTATTCCTTGGAGATATTTATAGATCGGTTTTTCCAAAAAAGGAAAAATAATTAACAAATATGT
>PCSS01000243.1:0-202 GCA_002771395.1 Bacteroidetes bacterium CG23_combo_of_CG06-09_8_20_14_all_32_9
CCGATTTTTTCATAACCGATTAATTCTACTTTTGCGGCTTTAACCATAGCATCAGATGCTTCAACCATAGCTGCAAAACCTTTGGTTTCAATCATACCTAATGCTTTCATTTCATTATTTTCCATTATATTTCCTCCAAATTAAATAAATGAGCTTTTATTAAAATAAATTTGCGACAAAAATAACAAAAATTTTTTTCAAA
>PCSS01000243.1:209-2040 GCA_002771395.1 Bacteroidetes bacterium CG23_combo_of_CG06-09_8_20_14_all_32_9
AATTATTATTTTTGAGGGCTTCTAAAAATTAGATTTTTCGAGGCGGACAAGATTTTAAAACCGGAGTAAAGACACACGTCCGTGTGTCTCTACTTTAAAAAAACAATTAATATGTGAGTAATTTTAAAATCGAAGTCCAACAAAGAAAAAGTAATTTTTAGAAGCCCCGTTTTGACAATTAAAAAACCAATTAATACTTCAATAATATGAGCGAGAACTATATCTGTCCTAAATGCAACGGACTTCTTAACGTTGGTAATAACATTATTTTTGCCATCAGAAAAAAGAATAATGAATATGGCATCATTTTTCTTAGCGCAAAAGTGAATGATTATTTAGTTATAAAGAATCCTGAGCTTATACTTCGTGAAGGAGAATTATATGATTTCTTTTGTCCTATGTGTCATGCAAATCTTAAAACGGATACAATTCACGATAACCTGGCGCAAGTTATTAAAACTAATAAAAAAAATGAAAAACAATACATTATATTCTCCAGAATTTATGGTGAAAAATGCACTTTTTTAATTAAAGACAAAATTATGAAAAGTTTTGGTGAAGATGCACCGAGATATTTACGTTATCTCAACCTTGCCTCAACCAAATAGTTTTCAATAGTCATTCAATAGTCATTAGGAAGCTTCCATTTAACAGTTGAGATTCTCTAAAGTGAAGTTGCGTTTATGCTAAATTGTTTCATTGCTAAATAGCTTCGTTGTTAAAACAATAAATTGCTTCACCCTGTTAATTTGAGTAAGTTTTTATATATCAAATTTAAAAATAGTTTACAGGACGTGCAAAATTGCTTTGCATTTAACAGGGTAAATGGTTAAATAACAATGAGACAATAAAATTGTTCACCCCTGAGATAGTTTAAAAAAAGAGTGAACTATATAAAGAATAATTATCTAACGGGGTAAATTAATTTTCAGTAATTTTTAAAGATACAATAATAATTTATTAAAATATTAAAGTTTTTAGAAGAATTATTTTAGGATATAGAGTAACGGTTGAAGCTACGGAACGACGAGCATTTGCTTGCAGTCGGTGTCAAATCGCTAAGAATTATCTTTAATGTTATGGTTGTCAAGTTGCACATTACTGCTCGTTGTTTTCGTAGGTGGTGTTATGCTTTCGTGCTATTTTGTCTTGTTTATATTTATTGAAGTAATTATAAATTCAGCTCTTCGATTCAACATATTTGCTGTTTCTTTTTCGTCCAAATTGCTAAGAGTCTTAATAAATTCTTCATTTAACACTTGACCATTTGTAAAAAACTTATATTTCAGAGCCGTAACGGAATCAACTTTATAAGGCAAAAAATTGCCATATCCTTTTGAAAGTAACCTTTCTCTCGAAACACCTTTTGATATTAAATAATCTGAAATACTTTGTGTACGTTTCATGTCTAACATTATACTGGATTTTGGGTCTCTTGGATAGTCAAGGTGATAGCCAATTTCTATTTTTAAATTTGAATTTTCTATTAAAAAATTAGCAATACTATCAATTAAGGAATAATTTTCTGGTTTAATACTCCATTTACCAAAGTCAAACAAAATATTAGGTCTTGGCACATATTTGTCACCAACTTTAAATTTAGTTGAATTTAAGTTATAGGTCTGACCTTTAATTATTATTGAAATAGTCAACAAAAAAGTCACTGTAATTAGGAGTGTTTTCATTTTTATTAGCATGAAGCATAACATCTGTGTTAACACACCTCAACCTGTCTTTATATCCTCTTGTAACGACATCTATTATATTCTTATAAATGATTGATATTTAAGATATACTTGATAATATTAAATATCATAACCGGAAATAAACA
>PCSS01000243.1:2067-4826 GCA_002771395.1 Bacteroidetes bacterium CG23_combo_of_CG06-09_8_20_14_all_32_9
TAAAGGGTAGCGATTTTTTTCATCATTTTTTACCGTGTAACCTTCAAATTTTATTTGTCAAAAGGGTTCCTTTTTAATTTACAAAGTAAACGCTTTTATTTTACATAATTGAAAAATAAAAAGGTTATTTTATATTTTTTTGTGCTCATATATGTAAACTTCAAAAGTTTGGTTTCTTATGTTTATATTTTTACATTTCATATTTTCTGTAGGATTATTATTAATTCGTGGCAAATACAGATATTATGGACAGACTCTAATTAAAAAAGTTCGTATATAGGTTCACCGCAACATCCGCTTGGGTATTCTATGTTAAGCATTATAGCAATAGTTGGGGCAACATCAACAAGGTGAACTTCGCGTAAAATAGTTTGACGTGTAATTTTCCATCCGTACCATAAAAGGGGAACATGTGTATCATAAGAATATGCGGTATTGTGGTCAATATCGTAATCGGAATCCTGAATCCAGCCCGGTTCAAGATTAATTAACACATCACCCGAACGTTTCTGATTAAAACTATTTTGCATGTACATAAAAATTCCTTTTGTAAAATTATTGTTTTGTAAAGTAGTAGCAGTAACAGCATTTTCGACCCCATTGAATTGCAACAAAAATGAAGCGACTTTATTTTGAATTTCGGAAAGCGAAATTTTTGAATCTTCAATAAGTGCATGATTTAAAAATATTTGCTGGTTAAGATAAGTTAGTATCCATTCGCCCTCACCGTAAACTGCATTCAAATAACTTTTTAATAAAGACAAGGCATAATATTGTTTGAAAACTCCTCCAGGTAACCGATTATCGAGCAGATATTGAGGATTTTCGGACGAGCCATGGTCAGCAGATAAAAATATAAGTACATTTTCTTTTCCAATTTCAAATTCAATAAAATCAATAAAATGTGCAATTTCTTTATCTAATCGCAGATAAGCATCTTCGGTTTCAACTGCCAATGGTCCAAAGCAATGCCCAATATAATCGGTTGATGAAAAACTTACCGAAAGAAAATCGGTAAAATTATTTTTACCTAAATTTTCGCCAATTATAGCGGCAATTGCAAAATCGTGAGTAAAAGTATTCCCAAAAGGCGTTATATTTAAAATTGAAAAGTCGCGTTGTTTTTTTAAAGGTTTGCTTAAAAATGATAAATCGTAAGGAAAACACTTTTGCCCGTTGCCAAAGCCTTTTTCATATTTATTTGTATCGGGCAAACTTTCATTATATTCTGAAATAGAAAGTAATGGCGTCCATAATCTATCTAAATACAAATCGGATAGTTTTTTATTGTTAAAATCTATAACCCATTTGGGGAGTGTATCAATATAATAAGAACTTGTAATCCAATTACCTGTAGAATTATCGTACCAGTAAGCAGCAGTTGGATTGTGTCCGCCGGGAAGAATTGCAGCGCGATCTTTTAATGAAATTGAAATAACTTTTGACTTATTTTGATTTGATAATCTTAGCTCATCTCCAATTGTTGTTGTTAACAAATTTACAGGCGACATTTTCCCTTTATCTGAATCGCTTCCAACAGTTTTCGCTTTTGAATCTTCAACACAATAAACTTTTTGTTTTTTTAATCTCAGATACCATTCGTTTGACACAATTCCATTTATTGAAGGTGTAGCTCCTGTATAAATTGTTGCATGTCCCGGGCCGGTTTGTGTATAAATATAATTTTGACGGGCATTTTTGCAAAAAGCCCCTTCATTAACAAATCGTTTAAAGCCATTCTTTTCGAGTTTATCCCAGTACCTTGATATATAATCGTAACGCATTTGGTCAATTATAATTCCAATAACGAGTTTAGGCTTTTCGGGCGGAATAGCTTTGGTTTTTTGAGCATTGCCAACATTCAAAAAAATAAAATAACTGAGAATAAATAAAACAGTAAATCGCATAATATCGTCTTTAGTTAAATAGTGTCTGTCAGTAATATCATCATTTTTAATTGGTAGGGTATAGTGGTATAAGGAACTTTACGAAAGTTAACGGTGCCATGGCCTTTGCAAACTTTCGGAAAGTTACAATGACGGCTAAACCCTATACCATATACCTTTATACCTTATATTCATGAGTTCAGAATTAAAAATATGACATAAATTTGTAAGTTTTCTCTACTTATAGACAAGCACTAAATAAAGCACAAAAATTGTAATTTTAGTTTACATTTCCGAATTAATATTATTAATGATTCTTAATTTATTAATTTTGGATATGAAAATTTGTTAACTCACCCGCAAAAGTAAAGATAAATTGTTTACCCCGTTGGATATTCACCCCGTTAGATATGCTTTAAAAAAGTATCAATGACTATAAAATAAATTATCTAACGGGGTAAATTTTTATTGTACATCTTTGTTCAACGAGAGTTATCCAACGGGGTGAATATTTTTTTCGTACTTCGGTGGAATAATCATTCAAAAAATTAATATATCTTTACAATCCATTTATCCGCTTTATTTATTTACAGAGCCTTAGTATCTATTATATCGCAAATATAATAATTATTTAAATATCTGATACTTACTTATAAATATTTTTTTAAACATTTCTATCAGATGCTTTGTGCAGGTGTTGTTAGCACCGATAAGAAATTGTCATTTCTCTGTTTTGAACCGTTCTTTTCTATTATTCCCTAAAAATCCGCAAGTAAAAAAAACTATTTTCCAATTTCCCGCTGATACCGCTGATTTATCCCGTTAGATAATTGCTATTGTTACTACTCACCCGCAAAACTACAGAAGTGATTA
>PCSS01000380.1 GCA_002771395.1 Bacteroidetes bacterium CG23_combo_of_CG06-09_8_20_14_all_32_9
TGCCAACGAAATAGCTGTTCAACTATTTTTAAAAGAAAAAATTAATTTTCATGGAATTTCTAACATTATTGAAGAAACAATGCAAAAATCAACATTTATTAAAAACCCTTCACTTAATGATTTAATTAAATCGGATACCGAGGCTCGCGAAGTTGCAAAAAAAATAAAATAACATTAAATGGAAATCTTTGTAAAAATTATTCAACTAATTCTTAGTTTCTCAATTCTGGTGATGGTTCACGAAGCCGGTCATTTCTTTTTTGCTCGTTTATTTGATACAAGAGTAGAAAAATTTTACTTGTTTTTTAATCCATGGTTCTCGCTTTTTAAAAGGAAAGTTGGTGATACAGAATATGGTATAGGTTGGCTCCCACTTGGCGGGTATGTGAAAATTTCGGGAATGATTGATGAATCAATGGATAAAGAACAAATGAAACAACCTCCTAAACCTTATGAATTTCGGACTAAAAAAACCTGGCAGCGACTTCTTATAATGTTAGGCGGCATTATTGTAAACGTTGTTTTTGCTTTCTTAGTTTACAGCATGGTGTTATATACATGGGGCAAAGAATATCTGCCTGTTTCAGAAGCCAAATTCGGAATAATGGTTGACTCAACAGGTACAAAATTGGGCCTGATGAACGGAGATAAAATTATTTCTGTTGATGGACAAACAATTGAAAACTTTCGTAAAATTAATTACGACATAATTATAAACAAAGCAGAAACTATTGAAGTTGAACGCAATGGACAAAAGATTACGATTACTATTCCTAATTCAATCTGGCCCGAACTAATTAAGAACCCCGGTTTTATTGATGTTCGTATTCCTTTTGTTATTTCCGATTTTGCCAAACAATCAGCAGGAAAAGATGCAGGGTTAAAAATTGGCGATAAAATAGTCGCTTTTAATCATATACCTGTTTTATTTTACGATGAAATAAAAAATAATTTAAAACTTTTAAAGAATAAAGACGCTGTTATTTCGGTTCTCCGAGGTAATGACACAGTAAATTTAACGGTAAAAGTTCCCGAAACAGCACTTTTGGGCGTTGCAGTAGAACAAAATCTTGAAAAATATTTCAAGATGAAAAAAATTGAGTATGGCTTTTTTGCATCCTTCCCTGCCGGATTTACAGAAACATTCTCGATGTTAAACAGTTACATAAAACAATTTAAATTGTTGTTTTCACCCGAAACAAAAGCTTATGAATCATTAGGAGGTTTTATTACTATTGGAAAATTTTTCCCCGGTATTTGGGATTGGCTCTCGTTTTGGACAATAACAGCTTTTTTATCAATTATTCTTGCTGTTATGAACTTATTGCCTATTCCTGCTTTAGATGGCGGGCATGTACTTTTTGTTCTGTTCGAGATAATTACAGGCAGAAAGCCCAGTGATAAATTTTTAGAATACGCCCAAATTACAGGTATGGTAATTATTTTCGGTTTACTTATTCTGGCAAACGGAAACGATATTATCAGGTTGTTTAAGTAAAAAACATATACTTAACGGGACTTCTAAAAATTGCTTTTTCTTTGTCCGACTTCAATTTTAAAATTACTCACATATTAATTATTTTTTAAAAGTGCTTGCCCCGTTAGATATCTTAAATTCACCCCGTGGAATAAACCTTGTTTTCACGGTATAAGTGTTAAAAGAATTATTCAACGGGGTAAATGAACGAGCAGTAAAATAAAGAGATTATTTAACGGGGTAAATCAGATCGCTTCGCTAAGTTCTCATTTACAATAGGGAATGACGACTAACCCCTTATACCATATACCTTTATACCTTGTCTTCATAAGTTCAGAATTAAAAATATAACATAAATTTACAAGTTTTCTCTGCTGTTATAGACAAATAATTGTTTTATGCCCTAAGAATTGGGCTATACTATAAGTTTCCCAAAAAATTTCTACCTTTGAACCTAACTATTAATAGCATTATGACTACTTATAAACGTATTCTTTTAAAACTTTCGGGTGAGTCACTTATGGGTGAAAACAATTTCGGAATAGACACTAAACGCCTTAATGAGTATGCCTTACAAATAATTGAAATTTCCGAACTGGGTGTTGAAGTTGGAATTGTTATTGGCGGTGGTAATATTTTTCGTGGCTTGCAAGGTGTTAATAAAGGTTTTGACCGTGTTAAAGGCGACCAGATGGGAATGCTTGCCACAACAATTAACAGTCTTGCTTTGCAGTCGGCAATTGAGAGTTTAGGTGGAAAAGCACGTGTACTAACATCCATACGATTAGAGCCGGTTGGCGAATTTTACAGTAAAGCCAAAGCATTAGAATTAATGAAACAAGGTGTAAGTGTAATAATTGCAGGTGGAACCGGAAATCCATTTTTTACCACAGATACTGCTTCGGCACTTCGCTCGGTAGAAATTGAAGCTGATGTATTACTTAAAGGTACTCGTGTTGATGGAATTTATACTGCCGATCCGGAAAAAAATCCTGATGCAACCCGTTACAACGAAATCACATTCGACAAAGCATATAAAGACGATTTGCATATTATGGACCTTACTGCTTTTACACTGTGCAAAGAAAACAATATGCCTGTTTTAGTTTTCGATATGAATAAAAAAGGAAACCTTAAACGAATAATTTTAGGCGAAAAAATTGGGACATTGATTAGAAATTAAGTATTTTTACAGGATTTTTTGAAAATATAAAATATATGAGCGAAGAAGTACAATTTTGCTACGATGTAACTACAGAACAAATGGAAAAGGTGGTTAAACATCTTGAACATGAGCTTTTAAAAATACGGGCAGGCAAAGCTTCACCAATTATGCTCGAAAGTATTTTTGTTGATTATTACGGTACCCGAACTCCCTTAAATCGGGTAGCCAACATTGCTACTCCCGATCCTCGCAGTCTTGTGGTTCAGCCATGGGACAAAAGCATGATAAAACTGATAGAAAAAGCTATTCAGGCTGCAAACCTTGGCTTTAATCCTCAAATTAATGGCGATATTTTAAGAATTATCGTGCCACCACTTACAGAAGAACGTCGCAAACAACTTGCAAAACAAGTAAGAAATGAAGGCGAAACAGCTAAAGTGGGAATACGTAACGCCCGCCGTGATGCCAATGAAGAACTAAAACGACTTAAAAAAGAAGGTATTTCAGAAGATGAAATAAAAGAAGCCGAAGAAAAAATACAAAAACTCACCAACCAGTACATAAAAAAAGTTGACGATACGCTGGATTTGAAAGAGAAAGATATTATGAGTATTTAATATGCTTATTAGTGTCTGTCTGTAATGTCCGACTTCTGTGTTTGAAACCGTGCCATAGTTTGTTAAAAGTTTTAATTCGTGCAACTTAGCGAAGCTATCTCATTCGCCCTGTTAAATACAACTTTATATAATGCTTGCATATTATTATATAGTTATTTAACAGGTGAATATTTTTTTCGCACTTCGATGGGGTAAATAGTAACAAAATATGACATAAATTTACAAGTTCTCTCGACTTTACATACAAGCACTAATAAATATCTGTCTGTAATATCATAATAATAGTTAAAAGTCCCAAATTCCAAAATTTCAAATGAAAAGGATTCAAGAAAAAATAAAAACAATATCCAATTGGGTAAATCCTGTTTGCAGTATACCTCATACAGTACAATTCCTGCAAATTTCAATACTCTTTCGGTTTTTCAAAACACTTGAACGAAAAATCTGAAATTCATTGCTTTTCCATAATTCTATAAACGGGAATTGCTGAATGTTTTCAATTTCGTGTTCTGCATTTTTATCATAACAACATGGAATAAGTTTTTGGTCCCATGTAACAACTTCATTGCTCCAAAGTCTGAAACAGCGATTATGTAGTTTGTTTTTAATTGATATTTTCCCCTGTTTGTCTTTAATATATCTTCTATATTTCGGTGAAGCAGGTAAAAAACTATAATCATTATAAATCTGCATTGATTTTAGCTCAAGTCGGTCAGCTCCCATTTCCACCATTAACTGTTTAACAATGGGTATTTCACGCTCGTTATATTTATTAACAAGCATCTGCATTACAAGTTCGGGATATTTTGAATTAAATTTCTTTTTTGCAGTTGAAAGAGTTTTAATTCCTTTTTTTACTTTCATAAAATCTCCACCTCTGCGATATTTCTTATAGTTTTCTTCTGAAGCTCCGTCAACAGAAATAATTATTTTTTGAATACCGCTTTTTACAATACTTAGGCATATTTCATCATCTAAAAAATGTCCGTTTGTTGAAATGCAAACGAACATCTTTTTTTTTACCGCAAAAGTTGCCATTTCTAATAGATGAGGATGTAAAAACGGTTCTCCCTGAAGATACAAATTCAAATAAAAAGTCTTTTTGTAAATCTCATCAATAATTTTTCGGAAAAAATCAGGATTTATTGCTCCCTGAGGTCGTGTAAGCCGCCTTGTTCCTGTTATACATTCGGCACAATATAAATTACACTTTGTTGTTGGCTCAATTGAAACAGAAAAGGGTGCTGACCATACTTTTGGTATTTTAAATACAATAGAAAAAAAATAACTGAACCAAAGTAAAAACAAATTCCAACACCTATCCCATGTTAGCATTTTTAAAATTTCAAAAAAATCTTTTCGTTCCTGCCACATAACAGCAAAAGTAAACAAAAAAGAGCCAACTTCAGAACTCCTGAGCTCTCACAAAATAGAACCGCAATAAACATAAATACGGCTGCCTTCTTGCAAATTTAAGTGCTGATTTTTCTGTATCTTTTACGAATATATAATGCTGATATTCATACGTTTAGTAT
>PCSS01000038.1:0-3131 GCA_002771395.1 Bacteroidetes bacterium CG23_combo_of_CG06-09_8_20_14_all_32_9
TAGTATATATTCTGACTTAGAGGAAAGAAAAATTAAACCTGTAATTATTGCTGCATGGTTTCATCATTCTTTTACACAAATTCATCCTTTCCAAGATGGTAATGGAAGACTTGCCAGATTATTAGCAAGTTTGATTCTTATTCGTCATGGACTTTTTCCATTTACTGTTAAAGGGAATGAGAAGAAAAAATACATTGACAGTTTAGAATTAGCAGATAATAACGAACCTCAAAATATTGTTGACTATTTTTGCGAAGTTGAAAAAAGAAACATTGAAGAAGTATTAAATCTTAAACTTGGAACTCCTGTTTCAAAGAAATCATTAGAGGAAGTTACAGATGTGTTTACAAAGAAACTTGGAACTTGGAAACAAGGACTACAGAAAGACCGTCTTGAAAAAATAAATGATAATAGAATAAATATTTTCCGATTCTGCCAAACTGTATTAAATGAAACTGTGTTAGAGTTGTACAAGAAAATATCGAAAGATATGGCTAAAATTTATCTTGATAAAGCCTTACCTGAATCGGATGGATACTTTTGGTTTTCGCATCAGATAGTTGACTATGCTAATTTGCATGATTATTTTTTTAACAGAACTTTACCAAGAGGTTGGTTCAAACTTTCATTCGTTCTTTCAAAAGAAAGGCAATATCAATTAGTGATTTCCATTCATCATTATGGTTACGATGACTCCACACTTGCAGTTGGTGCATTCTTAGAATTCATTGAAGAGTCATCAAATGGGAAAAAGAAATCAAATGGTTATAGCAGGAAAGGACTAGATAACAACCTCATTACAAGTTTACCACTTGATATTAAACCACACATCATGTCATTAGAAGCTGATACAGCAGAGCTTGAATCCAACCTAAAATCATTTTTGCAGGACACCGTTACTGTAACCTTAGGACAGATTTCAAGTGAAATTGGCTAAAGTATATGTTAATTTTGAACAAGAATTCATTGTGAGAAAATAACGACAGCCGCTAACACTATGTTAGAATTTAGCAGGCTGTTATGGGCAATTTGACAATTATAACAATGTGCAAACATTTTAGCGGTTTGACAATGACTGCAAATAAAAGCCTGCCAAATTCAACCGCAAATCGTTAGCGGTCATTCAAAAAAAAACATCAATATTACCTCCTCAAATCATAATATTTGTGAATATTTCACAATTTTGTTCGGATTTCATAAATATCTTATATCTTTGCACAAAATTATAAACACAACAATATGTTGATTGAATTTAGCGTTGGAAACTATCTTTCCTTTAAGAACGCAATGACATTTAGTATGATGGCATCCAATCCAGTAAAAGAATTGGAAGATTCAACAGAAGGTTTAAATAATGTCTTTTTTGACAAAAACAATAAAACCAAACACTTAAAAAGTGCTGTTATTTATGGCGCAAATGGAAGTGGAAAAAGTAATTTAATATCTGCTATTAGTTTTTATAGGAGATTTATTTTATCATCTTCAAATGACAGACAAGCAGATGATGAAATTAGGTCAATTCCTTTTTTACTTAGTACAGAAACAGAAAAAGCACCATCTTCATTTGAAATGATTTTTCTTATTGACAAAATTCGTTTTAGATATGGATTTGAAACTACAAAATCAAATGTAACTTCTGAATGGTTATTTGGACTTGAGACCGAAAATTCAAATAAAGAAAGTTCATATTTTACAAGAGAAAATCAAGAAATAAAGGTATTTATAAAAAATTTCAAAGAAGGAAAAGGTCTTGAAAACAAAACAAGACCCAATGCATTATTTCTTTCAACTGTAGCACAACTAAATGGAGAAGTTTCAAATAAAATTCAAAGTTGGCTAAAATATAACATTAATGTGATTTCTGGTTTAGAAGATGCAACAACAGGTTATACAATAGGAAGATATCAAGAACAAAAAGAATTCAGAAAAAAAATAATCAACTTCTTTAAATTAACCAATTTAGGAATAGAAGATATTAAAATAGAAGAGACTGCTCTTGATAATTTATCTAAATTTTCTCCTAAAAAAAAGGAAGACGAAAAAATTGCAAATTTAATTCAAGAACTTCAAAAAGAATTAAAAGAACGGATAAAAAAAGGTGGTGATACAAAAGGAATTACAATTAATGCTTTTCACAATAAATTTGACAAAGCGAATAAACTAATTGAAACAATTGCACTAGCTTTTGAATATGAATCAAAAGGAACTCAAAAACTTTTTGGTTTATTAGGTCCATGGTTCGACACTTTAGAAAAAGGGAAACTATTAATTGTCGACGAACTTGATTCCAGACTGCACACTAAACTAACTACCGAACTATTGAAAATATTTCAATCAAGCATTAACACAAAAAACGCTCAATTGATATTTGCCTCTCACGACACTAATCTTTTAAGGAATGACTTATTTAGACGTGACCAAATATGGTTTACAGAAAAAGACAAAACTGGAGCAACAGATTTGTATTCATTAGTTGAATATAAAATTAACCAATCAACTAGTGTTAGAAATGATGCATCTTTTGAAAAAGATTATCTGGTTGGCAAGTATGGTGCAATTCCATATTTTGGTAACATTCCAAAATTTTTAAATGACTTTGTCAATGAGCAATAAAAATAATCGCTTCGGTCCTGATAAATTCAAAGTAGTTGACGACAATAGATTTGAAAGAAGCCGAAATACAAGGGAAGAAAAGAAAGTTAAAGAAGACCTTCCAAAAATTTTATTTAGTTTTAAAGATTTTGATATAAAACAAATCCCGCCTGGCCAGAAATTTGAAGACTGGCAAAAAGATAAATTACTTGCTTATATGCTTCAAAAATTCAGTCACATTTGTAGTCTAAATATTGTAGAAGCGCAGCAACAAAAAGTTCTAAAAATATATGGCAATTTTCCTCCAAAGTCAGACTTTAAATTTCCGCAACATATTGTAGACAACGTAAAATGGGCAGTTATAATGGACATTAAAGGGCAAAAAGGAAGAGTAGCTGGACATGTCATTGGGAATGTTTTTTATGTTGTATTCCTTGACAAAGAACATCGATTTTACATTACTGGGAAGTAATAAAATTGAACGAACCGCTAACACTATGTTGGCATTTAGCGGGCGGACATGTGCAATTTGACAATGC
>PCSS01000038.1:3220-4759 GCA_002771395.1 Bacteroidetes bacterium CG23_combo_of_CG06-09_8_20_14_all_32_9
GACGAGCCCTGACAAAAATAAAATACTAACAAATAAAATGATTTGAGATTAAAAAAATTGAAGACAAAAGATTTACCCCGTTGGATAAAAAATGAGGGAATACTACATTAGAAAATTCACCCCGTAGGATAATTTAATTAAACAACAAATTAAAAATGAAACACAATATCCAACGGGGTAAATATCCTACGGGGTTTAGTTTTTCCCGACCCACAAAAAGAAAAAATTATTTTGGAATATTATTTAAGAATAAATCGTATTTTTGACTTTGAATTTCATGTGAATATTTATTTTAGTAATTATAAAAGAATATAACCTGATTAATTATGCAATCAATTTCAATACAAATTAATGACAAAATCCTGCAACGCGTGGGTTTAGTTGCTATTAAAAACAGATTCCAGAAAGAATTGGAATATCTGTATTACGAAGAAATGGCAGAGGAAATAAATAAATCTCTTTTTGAAAGCGGCATTGACAATGATCATGAACTTGAATCGGCAAGACAAAAAGCATGGGAACAATATAAAAGTGAATTTCTTAATGGTATTGTCAAATGAAAGATTATGTCATTGACGCTAATATAATTTTCAGCAGTCTTTTAAGCGGGAAAGGGATTTACAGAAAATTCTTTGAAAATTATGTACTATATACACCTGATTTTGCTTTAAATGAATTACAATTGTATCAAAACGAAATTCTTACAAAAACCAAACTTAGTAAAGAACAATTGCAGGAATTTACTCTTTTCGTTTTTTCTAAACTTATTGTTGTGCCTGAATTATATATTACAAAACAATCAAGGATAAAAGCATATGACTTATGTAAGGACATTGATATTAAAGATACGATTTATGTTGCATTGACTATTGAATTTAACAATATATTAATCACAAGAGATAAACCCTTACATGATGGACTAATATCAAAAGGATTTGAAAATGTATTGATGTTTAACATTCTTATAGATCAGATAGATAAAGATAGTAGCTTATTTCAATTAGAATAGCTTCTCTCATATTGTGAAAAAGTCATTAAAATAATTACTTTAAAAAGGAGGTGACCTGACAGAAAAATATTAAACCCTTGAATTAACAAGGAAATTAAAAAATAAAAAGCATAGCTTTTATTCTTGCTCTTGAAAACTGGTAATTTTCTATTTATCGCAAGTATAATAAGCAGTACGCCGGGAACGGCGTGGACTGTCTTATTTGCGATAAAGGGTATACCAGTACCTCAAGAGCGGATATAGTTTCAGTCCACGCTTCTTATTTAAAAAATTATTAACCGCTTTGGACTGGAGCAAGAAAACTGGAGTCTAGAAGCCAGTATAAAAAACGGGGCGATACCGAAAAGCCAAACGAGTAGGAAATAAATATTTATAAATAATTTGGAAAATTAATTTGAAATCTTTAATTTTACGTAATCAATAGAGGGCTTCCAAACCATTAACCTGCAAAAAGAAATTGTTGATAATGGCGATACAGAAATGAATGTGGAACTTGTGCCAGAGGTTTAAATAAAAAATAATTATGAGCG
>PCSS01000109.1 GCA_002771395.1 Bacteroidetes bacterium CG23_combo_of_CG06-09_8_20_14_all_32_9
AGTAAAATAAAATTAAAATCAAAAAAAAGAGTTGTCAAAATATTTGGCAACTCTTTTTTTTTAATCATTTTTTTATTTTTTAAAATACCTTTACAAAAAATCATTTTTTGAAAGATCTAACTGTTGGGAAAGAGAGTTCTCACATTAATCTGTTCTTCTTTTTGTAATCGCGATGTTGCTGCTTCAATCTATGCAAAGCGGTGTCAACTCTTACTATGGCATTTTTGTTCTTTACCGATTTTTGACCTATTAACCTTTCAACTAAATGAGGTTGTTTCGAACATTCCTTCCCAATGACGCACAGGGCTTTATGACATATTAACCCATCAACTTTTTAAAAGAATTATTCTTCCGAAAAATACTTTAATTTTTTGCGGTAAGCCGAAAATATATTTGCCCGCGAAACAAATCCAAGATACTTTCCGTCTTTAACCACAGGGAGATTAAAGTTTCCGGTATCCTGAAATTTTTTAACCACCTCTTCCATAGTATCATCGGGCGAAACTAATACCGACGGAACAAAACTAAGGTCGCGTACAAAGATAGTGTCGTAAAATTCGGGTTTAAAAATAATATGCTTTATATGGTCAAGAAAAACTATGCCCAAAAAATTATTTTCGTTATCTATTACAGGATAAAGATTTCTGTTAGATTTACTTATTATTTCTGTAAGTTTTCTTAAAGAATCATCCGGACTGATGCTTCTAAAATTTGTTTCAATAAATTTTTCAACTTTCATCATCGAAAGTACAGTTTTGTCTTTGTTATGTGTTATTAGATTTCCACTTTGTGCAAGTTTCCTTGTATAAATAGAATAAGGATTAAAACTCCTGTTTATTGCATAAGACATGGTTGAAACTATCAATAGAGGAAAAATAAGTTCGTAACCATTTGTAATTTCGGCAATTAGAAAAATCCCTGTAAGCGGTGCATACATCACACCCGATAGCAATCCTGCCATACCTACTAATGCATAATTACTTGCAGGCAGTCTTATACCCGATAACTCAAAAAATTTAGCAAACAAAAACCCTGTATTTGCTCCTAAAAATAAAACAGGAGCAAAAATTCCACCTGCACCACCGGCACCAAAGGTTACAGCAGTAGCAATTGATTTAAAAATTACAATCGCCAAAAACATTAGTAATACCGAATAAATATTGTCTTTGTAAGCGTAAAACTGGCTATGTTCAAAAAGATAAGTGTAATCACCATGTAAGCAAGAATTTACGGTAACATAACCTTCACCAAACAACGATGGCATAAAAAATATAAGAATACCAAGAATAATTCCACCAATAATTAAACGTAAGTACCAGTATCCCATTTTTTTAAATAGTTTTCTTATTTGTATTTGAACGTTTGTAAAATATGCCGCAAATAATCCTGTTAAAAGTCCAAGAATCAAATAATAAGGGATTTCGCTGATATGAAATTTACTTATAAGTTGAAAATTGTAAAGTACATCTTGTCCGTAAAAAAGATATGAAGCCAAAGCGCCTGTTGTTGAAGATATTAAAAGCGGTAAAATAGAAGCCATTGTAAGGTCGAGCATAAAAATTTCCAAAGCAAAAACTATTCCTGTTACAGGTGCTTTAAAAAGTGAAGCAATGGCAGCAGCACTGGCGCATCCTATTAATAAAACGGTTTGCTTATAATTTAATCGAAGGAGTTGAGCTAATGTTGAGCCTACCGAAGCGCTTGTTGTAACAGAAGGTCCTTCAAGTCCTACAGAACCGCCAAAGCCAACAGTAAGTGTACTTGCAATAATTGTTGTGTAAATGTTTGAAGGACTCATTTTTCCATCAAGTTTTGAAATAGCAAACAAAACATTGGGAATTTCTGCCCTTGCCTTTTTTCTGATAATAAATCGAAGTAAAATAATAATCATTAACATTCCAAACATAGGGTAAACCAGAAATAAAAAACTTTTAAATTCTGCTAAAAAATCAGAGGTAAGGAGGTAACTTATAAAATGAACTGTATTTTTAATGATTACGGTGGCTAAACCTGCCAAAATTCCAATGGTAACACTTAAAAAGATAATAAAATATTTATCGCTCACATTATGAAGTCGCCAAATTAAAAGACGATTTATTAAATTCTGAAGATTAGTAGATATTTTAATCATCTTGATTTTTAAATAGTAATATTTGAAATGTTTATTTACGAAAGTAGCATAAAATTTAAATAACTCTATATTATTAAATAAAATTTTAAAAAATAATTACTAAAATGTCTGTTTTTATTGTAACTTTGTAATAAAGTTAGCAGGTTGTATGATACAACGGATACAGAGTTTATTTCTTCTTTTTGCCTTTGCATTTCAAATAGTTATGTTATTTTTCCCGATTGCAGTTTATGTATTACCCGATAAAAATATTATTATTTTGTCGGCTTCAGGTTTTAAACCTGACTACATTTTAAACGAAAAACTTTACTTAATTTCTATTACATATATTTTAATAAGCATTATAGCTTTTTTACTTTTACTCAGCATTTTTTTATATAAGAACCGTGGTTTGCAAAT
This sequence comes from Bacteroidetes bacterium CG23_combo_of_CG06-09_8_20_14_all_32_9, assembly GCA_002771395.1. Classification (GTDB taxonomy): domain Bacteria; phylum Bacteroidota; class Bacteroidia; order Bacteroidales; family GWA2-32-17; genus GWA2-32-17. The sequence continues at coordinate 2,531 of PCSS01000109.1, forward strand.
GAGATTTTGCATTTTCAATACAGTATTACTTATTGTAATTCAATTATTTATATTTTGGTATGCATGGTATGCCGGGCAAAAACTTGAATCAATAACAAATTACAAATTACCTGTTGTTTTTCCAGTTGTTTCGGCAGTACTTACCTTTCTTGCCTTTCGTTCAATAAAAAAAGACGATAAATTAGTTCGTTCTGTTGACCGAATCAGATAAAAATTAAATGAATAATGAATATTAATTTAAAAACAAATTGGATAATCAGGGTAACAGGAATATTCTTTTTATCATCATTTATTATTCTTTCCGTATTTTCCGATTTTTTTCTTGATTTTTTTATTCAAAATACTGTAATGTGGTATTTTATACAAACTTACCGTTGGATATTTATTCTTGTTGCACTTTCTATACTTTTATTTTTTCTTTTGCGAAAACCTTACAAAAACTTCGTTTCGCTTGAAGAAGCGCTAACTGTAAGTCGCAAGGATTATCGTTTGGTAGTTGATAATTTAAAAGACGATTATTTTTTTTACAGGCACGAAAAAGACAATCCTTTTCAATATTTAAGTTCTTCGGTTACCAATGTGCTTGGTTATTCAAAAATTGATTTTATTGAAACTTTCAGAAAAACAGGAGCGGCAATATTGTACGACAATTGTTTTGAACGACATAAACAGTTGTCATATACCGATATAATACAACCACCTTTTGAAGTAGAAGTCAAAAATTTTAATAATACGATTATTTATCTCGAAATAAAGGAGATACCTGTAGTAAATAACAAGAACGAATTAGTTGCCATTGAGGGTATTGCACGAAATGTTACCCGCTATAAGCTTGCTGAAAACCAATTATTAGAAAAGGAAAATAAATACCATACCCTTTTTGAATCGGCAAACGATGGTTATTTTATAATTAAAGACGACAAATTTATTGATTGCAATCATAAAGCTATTGAAATTTTTAAGTGCAGCTTCGAAGAAATTATAATGCACACTCCTTATCATTATCGCTTTTCGCCGCCTATACAACCCAATGGGCATTCTTCACGCGAACTTGCACGCGAAAAAATAGATCTTGCATTAGCCGGAAAACCACAGTTTTTTGAATGGAAACATTTAAGAAATGATACTGAACCTTTTGATGCCGAAATAACACTTAATAAATTTTTATTTAATGGCGAAGATTATGTGCTTGCCGTTGTACGTGATATTACTGAAAGAAAATTAATAGAAAAAAAAATTATAGAAAAAGAAAAAAATTACCATTTGATTTTTGATAACAGTCCATTTGGCATTTTTTATTTTACCAACGAAGGTGTAATTACCGATTGTAATGAGGTGTATCAGAATATTTTACAACTTCCACGAGATAAGATTATCGGTTATAATTTACTTGCTACCAAATATAACAAAGAATTTAAAGATAATGTAGCTGCTTGTCTTTTAGGACAAAAAACTATTTATACCGGCAATTACGCTATAAGTAAAACCCAATTGCTTCATTTGAATACAAGTATTACCCCAGTTTATGATGACGGGAATAAATTAACAGGTGGATTTTGCATTGTTCACGAACTTTCCGAAACGGCGTTTATAATAGAAAAAAGCAGAAAAGATGAAATTAACTTTTGCGAAATACTTGAAAATGCACGGCAAATACTTTATAAATTGAATATTAAAACAGGTAATTACGAGTATATCAGTTCTGCACTTACGCAATTGCTTGGATTTACTCCCGATGAATTTTATGCTATGAATGCTTCTGAAATTATGTCGTTACTACATCCCGACGATACAAGGAAAGCCAAAAATATTGTTGCTAAAATGATTAAAGATGTGCCTGATAATCAAACCGAATTTTTAATTGAATATAGAATAAGACATAAAAACGGTGAATACAAGTGGGTAAGCGATAAATATAAGATAGTTAACGACAAAAACGAAAATAATTCATTCATAATTGGCAATGTAATGGATATAACACGGCTTAAAGAAGCCGAAGAATCACTTAAAATTTTTCTAAAAACACCTAAAATAAATTAAAAAATCTGTTGAACATCATGCTTTTTTACACATAATTAGAGTCTGTCCATAATATCAGCATTTTTAATTTATAAGGTATAGTGGTATAATACCAACTTTAACCCTCCGGGAGTTCGGAACTCTTGGAGTGTTATTTATAAGAGTGGTATAATACCAACAGAGGGGTTCTAAAAATTAGATTTTTCGAGGCGGACAAGATTTTAAAACCGTAGTTTACTGTT
>PCSS01000182.1:0-4722 GCA_002771395.1 Bacteroidetes bacterium CG23_combo_of_CG06-09_8_20_14_all_32_9
TTATACATTCTAAATTACATATATTACTAATTTGAAAATCTAAAGATATTGGATAATCGGATTTTTTTAACGAAAGATAATCGTATCTCCATGCTCCAGCGGAATAAAAATCACTTGATTTAATATGTTTTTCACATTCTTCGCATCCATAAGTAAGGTCATTATTTATAATATGTTCGCGTAGCTTTTTTAATTTTTCTCCAAACCAAATATCGCTTATGCTATCTTCGGGATAATGCCCAAGTAAATATTGTTTATTATGCCAGCAAGCCATCACATCACCAGCTAAAAAGAAAGTAAGCGATTTAAAAGGAGCATAACACAAATATTTTCTTGATTTTAAATTTCGGTTTTTATTGTATTCTTTAACAATTTTTTTGTCAATAGAATTGTATTTATTTTTATCGGAAGATATGGATTTCCAGAATTTCATTTTTTGCAATTTTACTTTTTTCTCAGAATTTTTTCAGGAAGACTTTGAGTTAGATAATAAATTAAAATGGTTTTTCAAAATCAGTTTTTATAAAAACATGTTCCCGTATAAAAAAATTTGAGGGATTACTCTTAAGATTATTTTTTCGGTTAAAAAATTTTTTAAGCATGGCTATAGGGAAAAGAATAAAGTAATAAATGACACCTAAAATTATTCGTGAATTGATATATCCAAGAATTTTAGCGAAACCTAACCACAGCCATGTGATTTTTGAAGTAATAAAAGCTGAAGACAAACCTACAACTATTAAGCAAAGTGCAATAATAAGCAATACTGTTATTTTATAAAACAAATAAAAAACTATTAAACCACCTGACATGGCAAGTATAGCTTCTGTCGGATTATTTCTTTTCATAATAAATTAAAATAAAGTATAAACAAATGGTGTAATTGCAGAACCACTGCCAAAAACAATTAAAACTCCTACTAATAACAATACAATGATAATAGGAAGTAGCCACCATTTTTTACGCACTTTCAAAAAATTCCATAAGTCTTTTATTGCATCCATAATGTTTTAATCAGGTTTTATATTTAATTTTAATTGTTCGTTTTTGTCATGTTTCAACTGTAATTTTTTATCAAAAATAAAATTTCCTATTACTAAATAATCCATTTCTGTATTCATAAAACAAATATATGCATTTTCGGGAGAACAAACAATGGGTTCGCCCCTAACATTGAAACTTGTATTAACAATTACTCCATACCCTGTTTGCTCTTTGAATTTATTAATTAAATTCCAATATTTTTCGTTGGTCTCTTTATGAACTGTTTGAATTCTTGCTGAAAAATCAACATGTGTTATTGCAGGAATATCAGAGCGTTGAATATATAGTTTTTCCAATAAAGGCAATTGAGTGTAATTATCAGGAAGAATATTTCTTCTTTCCATAACAACATCTGATACTAAAAGCATGTATGGTGAAGCCACTGTAAGTTCGAAATAATCATTTACTTTTTCGGCAAGCACCGAAGGTGCAAATGGACGGAATCCTTCCCTGTGTTTTATTTTCAGGTTTATTTTTTTTTGCATATCAGGATTTCTTGCATCACCTAAAATACTTCTATTTCCTAATGCCCTGGGACCAAACTCCATTCTACCCTGAAACCAGCCAATAACATTTCCTTCAGAAAGAAGTTTTGCAGTATTATCGGCTAACTTATCAAAATCTTCAAATTTTGTATATATTGCTTTATGTTTTCTGGCAATATATTCTATATCAATATCTGAAAATTCAGGACCCAGATACGCTCCTTGCATTTGATCTGATTTGTTGTCTTCAGAAAAAATTCTATCTTGTTCAAAATATATATAATTCGCAGCTAAAGCAGCACCCAAAGCACCACCTGCATCACCTGCTGCTGGTTGAATATAAATTTCTTTAAATAAATTAGATTTGAGAAGATGACCGTTAGAAACACAATTAAGAGCAACACCACCAGCTATGCACAAATTTTCAGAACCGGTAAGTTGTTTTGCAGTATATGCAATTTTTAGTACAATTTCATTTGTAACATTCTGAATAGCATAAGCAAGGTCGCAATGAATTTGTTTAGTTTCTGATTCGGGGAACCTCCTTTTTAAACAAAAAAGTTGTTCCCATTTTTTTTCTTTTATCATCGTAAGCCCGGTTTCAAAATTAAAATAGCTTAAATTAAGCACTATAGAGCCATCTTCTTTTATATCTACCAGTTTTTCTTTGATGATTTTAATGAAATTTTTAGTTTTTTCTGCTTCTGCATTCCCATAAGGTGCAAGCCCCATCAGTTTATACTCGCCTGAATTTACTTTAAATCCAAGAAAATAAGTAAAAGCAGAATACAATAAACCCAAAGAATGTGGGAAGTAAAGTTCCCTAAGAATTTTAATCGAATTTTCTTTACCATGACAAATAGATATTGTTGCCCATTCGCCCACACCATCAATCGTAATTATGGATGCTTCCTGAAAACCTGAAGGATAAAATGCTGAGGCAGCATGTGATAGGTGATGTTCATTAAAGAGAAGTTTTAGTTTTGACTTTTTAAATTTCTCAATGTTATAAAGTTCATCAAGCAATAATTTTCTTAAAAACAATTTTTCTTTTAACCAAATAGGCATTGATGCAACAAATGATTTAATACCATCTGGAGCATTGTTATAATATGTGTCAAGTATGCGTTCAAACTTAAGTAATGGTTTATCGTAAAAAACTACAGCATCAAGTTCATTAATAGTAAACCCCGAAAATTGCAAACAAAATCTGATTGCATTTACAGGAAATCCGGCATCGTGTTTAATTCGTGTAAAACGTTCTTCCTGCACAGCAGCTAATATTTTCCCACCGCAAATAATTGTAGCAGCAGAATCATGATAATATGCCGATATACCGAGTATTTTCATAATTTGTTACAAATAGAAAACAATAACATAGTGCAATATTTATTTTGCAATTTTACTATTATTATTTTTTGAAGTATTTAAAATAGTATTAATTTTTTTTAATAGAATTTCAGCTACAATTTCATTACCATCAGGTGTAAGATGGCAATAATCAACAAAAACATCTATATTTGAAGGAACAGACATTAGCTCTTTGTTCATATCTATATATGAAAAGCCATCCTCAATAGAAATTTGGTTAATTTTATCACTTAAATAGTCATCAATAAAATATTTCAAAATCAAATTTGCATCCTTTTTAATTAATTCAACCTGCTTTGAAGATAAAATTTTGTTAGCAGTTTGTGTTTTTGAATTTGGAATATAGAAATTATTTTGCATTGTATTTTCTGATAAAGAAAGTTTTTTATTAAACTTTTGACGATAAAGAAGCGGTTGTAAACAAAAAATAAATTTAACATTATCTGTTTCACATAATGAATGGTAATATTTTATCAGATTTAGAAATTTTTCAGAACCACGAATAAATTTTTCTTTATGAAAAATGTAATCATTGTATTTTGAACTTGCATAAGGGTCAATAAGGAAACCCTTGTTGTTTTTATTTTGGTTTTTTTCTTTTGTTTTAAGGTTGTTTATTTTCAATTTATTTATTAGGTTAATAATATTAAAAAAACTTTTATTTTGGTTTTGTTTGGTAATTTCATAAAGCTCAATGTATGAAGAAAGTGCTATACTCCCTTTTAAATATGGTGAAAACCCGCATATTGGGGCAATATCATTATTACCATCAATCGAAATAACAAAATCGGGATTAAAATCTGAAATTGTTTCAAGATAATAAGCAACAGATTGGTGAAGCATCCTTTTAACAGCACAGGCATTAACAACTTCAATATTTTTACTTGGAAATACTTTTTTCAATTTCTTTTGCAGTAATCCGGCAATGCTTGATTCATAAGAGTATAATCCTAATGGGAAAGATTTTATTTTACCATAATATTGTTTTATTTGTCCGCAACCAAACGCACCCGAACCGCCGGTAATAAAAATTCTTATAGCATTTGTGTCTTTTTGTTTTTCAATTTTTGCTTCAGAAATAAAACCATATTGGTCTATTACAACATCTGGTTCGTTAGGGCTTGATTTTATACAGTTTTTATATTTAAAACCAGGTGCGTTTTCAAAAACATAATATGGTGAAATTTGTTGGTTAAAATATGGAAAAGTGTATTGAAATTTTTCTGAATAATTCAATAACAAATAACAAGTTAATTCAACAATTAAATAAATAAATATCAAAGCTGTTATAAGTAAAATTAAGTTTTTTTTAAAAAAATTCATAATTAAAAAATGATTTGAATATTTATCTGTTATTTTTTACAATGGATAATTATATTTTCTAATTTGATTTAGTCCCATTTCATTTATCAACATGTTATTGGAAGGTTTATAGTAATTGTTAATGTAATTTGTTAGTTCATTACCAAGAATATCATTATTATTCAGGCTTTTTCCCAAAATCTTATTTTTATTTATTTTTTTTTCACTTTTTAAATTTAACCACGAAAAAAGCCAAGGAGTATTTATAATATATTTTTTAGGTTGAACTCCTTTTTTTGAAAAGAAATTTGAAAATCTAATAAATGATGCTAAATGTTTTCTTAATTTTTCGTTATATTTTATAAAATTAATGCTGTTTATATCAATATCAAGGTTAAATGTTTTTGAATAATTATTAAGGAAAATTTTATTGTTTTCTAAGAATTCTTCATATAAAAATATATGCACATTGTTTTCGCCAAATTGTTCTTTATATAATTTTATTAAAGTATGATAATTT
>PCSS01000182.1:4866-5008 GCA_002771395.1 Bacteroidetes bacterium CG23_combo_of_CG06-09_8_20_14_all_32_9
GCATTAGGAAATAAACGCTTTAAATTAGAAATAAAAAAAGTACGATAAACGCCATTATCCCATTTAAAGTTGTCTAAACCAGAGAATTTGTGGCAAATAATTATTAAGTTTTCTTTGAAATCCTGCTTGTCTGTTTCGATTT
>PCSS01000182.1:5081-5223 GCA_002771395.1 Bacteroidetes bacterium CG23_combo_of_CG06-09_8_20_14_all_32_9
ACAATAAAAATACTTTTCAAACCATTTAGTTCCGGTTTTAGGATAACCAATATGAATAATAATATTTTGTACTTTATTTAATTCCATATTTTAATCTTTCGCTCACTTTTTCAGTTGTGCTATTTGCAAGCTCTGCAATAAT
>PCSS01000353.1 GCA_002771395.1 Bacteroidetes bacterium CG23_combo_of_CG06-09_8_20_14_all_32_9
ACTTTATACCTGAAATATCAAATTTTAAAATTCTGATATTATTTTTCAAATTTTTCGACTTTACGGACAGACTCTAATTACTTCTTCAGCAACTGCACTTCGTACATTTCGGGCCAATATTTACCCGTTAAAAAAAGTCGTTTGCCCTGTTCGTCCCAGGCAATGCCGTTAAGTACGTCAATGCGAGTTTTTACTTTTGTTTTATTAAGCAAGCTTGTGCAATCTATTTTACCTGTAACTCTTCCGGTTGAAGGTTCAATTATTACAATGAAATCGGTTTGGTAAACATTGGCGTATATCATTCCGTCAATTAGTTCCAGTTCATTTAGCTGATTTACCGGACCGATGTTATCATAAACCTCTATCCTGCTTATTTCGCTAAAAGTTTCGGGGTTTAAAACATAAAGCGTATTGGAGCCGTCACTCATAACAAAGTTATTACCAAGATTTGTTATTCCCCAACCTTCGGTGCTGAAATTAAATTTATTTATTAGCTTAAAACTTTCTTTATCAAATTCATAAGCAATTCCTGATTGCCATGTAAGTTGAAAAATCCGTTTTTTGTAAATCACAATTCCTTCGCCAAAAACATCTTCGGGTAAATTATAGCTTTGAATTAATTCATTATTTTGTAGTTTGTTTTTTCTAAGTGTTGATTCGCTGTATTGACCTGTTCCTTCGTATATAAAACCGTTATCAAAAATTAATCCCTGGGTATAAGCTTTTGAATCGTGAGGATATGTTTTAATGATTTTGTAAGAATATTTATGAGGAACCATGTTTGACATTAAGATAATTGTAACATCAGATAGATATTGTTTTCCTCCAGACCAAATGTTAATTTGTATATTGTTTTTTCCTGTGTGGCACGAATCGGTTTTAATAGAATTTGAAAGAGATGTTTTATTTATTTCCTGAGGTTTATTGTTAATCAAAATAGAAACAGTATCGGGCTTTATTCCGCCCGGAATTTCAGCCCGCACATCAACTTTATCACCAAGCGTGTATAATGCAAGATGTTTTGGATTATTAATTATTAAATTGGTTTTATTATCGGTAACCGCCGAACTGTCGTTATTATGATTGCTGATATTGCTGTTATCGTTACCACACGACCATTGAAACAGTTGGCAAGTAATAATACAAAATGTTACATAAATTTTTAATTTTTCAGTTTCCATTCAAAACCATCTTTGGTGTCTTTTATTTCAATTCCGAGTGAAACAAGTTTACTGCGGATGTGGTCGCTTGCTTCAAAATCTTTACGTTTTTTGGCTTGCATTCTTTCGTTCAAAAGTAATTCAACAAGATCTGAAAGAAGTTTATTTACGTGTGAAGAAGTTTCGGGAATAAATCCAAGCACATTAAAAATAAAATCATTAAATATTTTTTTACAAGCAATAATGCTTTCTTTATCAAACTTTTCTGAACCGTTTAGGGCAGCATTTATGTTTTTTACCGCTTCAAATAAACTGGCAATAACAACAGGAGTGTTAAGGTCGTCGTTTAGTGCATCTATACATTTGGTTTGTAAATTATTTATGTTGATAGTAGATGTTTCGGAAGGTTTTATTTTATCTATATTATTGTAAGCTTCTATCAGTCGTTCAAAACCTTTTTCGGCTGCGTTTAAAGCTTCGTTCGAGAAATCAAGAGTGCTGCGGTAATGTGCCTGCAAAATAAAAAACCTAACGGTCATTGGGCTATAAGCTTTTGTAAGTACTGCATGTTTTCCCGAAAACAATTCATTAAGCGTTATAAAGTTTCCAAGTGATTTTCCCATTTTTTGACCATTAATGGTAATCATATTGTTATGAATCCAGTAGTGAACCGCTTCTTTGCCCGATGCAGCAATGCTTTGAGCAATTTCGCACTCGTGATGTGGAAAAATTAAATCCATCCCACCGCCATGAATATCAAATTCTTCACCCAAATATTTTGTGCTCATAACGGAACATTCGAGGTGCCAGCCTGGGAACCCTTCACTCCATCGTGATGGCCAGCGCATAATATGTTCGGGCATAGCTTTCTTCCAAAGAGCAAAATCAAAAGAATTTTTTTTTTCACTTTGTCCGTCAAGTTCACGGGTATTAGCGTAAAGGTCGTCAAGTACACGTCCCGATAGTTTTCCGTAATGATATTTTTTTGAATAAGCTTCCACATCAAAATAAACAGAGCCGTTTACTTCGTAAGCAAATCCGTTTTCGTAAATTTTATCAATTAGTTGAAGTTGTTCAATAATATGTCCTGATGCGCGGGGTTCAATGCTCGGTTTGTGAACATTAAGTTTGTCCATAGAAGCGTGATAACTGTCAGTATAAAATTGAACTACTTCCATAGGTTCAAGTTGTTCAAGTCGTGCTTTTTTTTCAATTTTATCTTCGCCCTGTTCGGTATCGTCTTCCAAATGACCTACATCGGTAATGTTTCTTACGTAACGCACTTTATTTCCACGATAAACAAGGTAACGATATAATACATCGAAAGTTATGGCGGGACGTGCATGCCCCAAATGCGGTTCGCCATAAACGGTTGGTCCGCAAACATAAATTCCTACAAATGGCGGATTAAGGGGAGTAAATTCTTCTTTTTTTCGGGTTATAGTATTGTATATAAATAACTTTTGTTCCATTTTTTTGAAATTTTATTTGCCAATAAGCTACGAAATTACAAAAACCTAATAAATAAATGTCATCTTTCATTGCTTCATTGTGGCAATTTAGTTTATGTCAAATAATAAATTGAACGTTTACTCAATTTATGCTTTGTCATATTTATTATCTCATCAAATTACGAATTTTTTATTCACCCCGTTGGATAATTCCCCATATTTTACTGCTTATTTACCCCGTTGAATAATTCTTTTAACACTTATACTGTTAAAACAAGGTTTATTTTACGGGGTGAATTTAAGCTATCCAATGGGGCAAGCACATTTTATAAAAAATATTGTGAGTAATTTTTAGAACCCGCCTTAAGTTTAAAATATTTATTTTTGTAATGAAATTTAAAATAAATAAACCGTACAACGTAATGAAAAAGTACGGTAATACAATAAGCATTGGATGTATTACCGTATATTTGGATGCGAAATATACGGTAATAAAGGATTATAGACATTAAACTATTTCTACCATAACCGGACAATGGTCGGAATGAACCACTTGTCTTAAAATGTCTGCCGATTTTAATTTCGATTTAAGTTTTTCGTTCACAAAATTATAATCTATTCTCCAGCCGAGATTTTTATTTCGTGAATTTTGCCGGTAACTCCACCAACTATATTGTTCCGGTTGTGAATTAAATACGCGAAAAGAATCTATCAGTCCCAAACTAATAAAATTATCTAACCATTCCCGTTCTTCGGGTAAAAAGCCCGACACATCGTTATGCTTTTCAGGGTTGTTAATGTCAATAGGTTTGTGGCAAATATTAAAATCACCCGAAATAATAATTGAATGCCTTGTTTTTAAAAGCTCTTTAATATAATTGTAAAATGCCGATAGAAATTCCATTTTAAACTCCTGACGTATATCGCCCATTGAGCCTGATGGAACATAAACAGAAATGTGAGTTAACTCGCCAAAATCGGTGCGAATTAATCTGCCCTCCTTATCAAACTTTGAAATACCAATTTCGGTAGAAATAAAATCGGGTTTTTGTTTCGATAAAAGAGCTGTACCACTGTATCCTTTTCGTTCGGCACTATTCCAAACAGGGAAATATCCCATTTCGGTAAATTTACTTACATCAAACTGGTCGGTTGTGGCTTTCAATTCCTGAAAGCAAAGCAAATCGCATTTCGATTCTGAAACCCATTCTAACAATCCTTTAGAAAGTGCTGAACGGATGCCATTAATATTATATGAAAAAACTTTCATGGGTTAATTTATTATATATAAATTTTATGTCAAAATTAATGATATTTCCTTTGAAACTCAACCATTAGTCATTTATTATGTTTTTTTCATGGAATTTGAAATCTGAAATTTTTTACTGTTATTATAACATTGCAGACAGACTCTAATTAGTGCTTGTCTGTAATATCAATCTTTTTCATTTTAAAGAATATGGTATAAGGAAATAGGGAATAAAGCGAACCCCTTATACCCTATACCTTTATACCTGAAATATCAAATTTTAAAATTCTGATATTATTTTTCAAATTTTTCGACTTTACGGACAAACTCTAATTAAACGATGAAAATGATGGGTTATTAATTATATTACCCTTTTCGTCCCACGAAGTTTGCTTAATGTTTTTATCGTTACTGAAAATTATTTCAGATTTTTTGTTTCCATTTTTGTAGAAAAAAATACTTGCTCCGTCTTTTACGCCATCTTTATAAACACAATATCTTTTTTTGTTACCATTTTCATAAAACCAAATCCATTCACCGTTTCGTAATCCGTTTTTTATACTTCCACCCATGCCTAATTTACCGTTTGGATAGGTAGTTACACACTGTCCTGTATATGGTGTTTTTGAATTTATTTCGTAAAAAAGATTGTTTTTTTCTTCCAAATCTTTATAATTTATTTTTTGCTGGCTAAAGACAGTTATTTGCGAAAAAAAAAGTCCTGTAAAAAGAATTTTATACATAAATTCCAATTTATTTTTTTTAATTTTTATACGCTATTTAAAAGAATATGTTATTGTAGATTTAGATTCTGTCCATAATACCGGCATTTTTAA
>PCSS01000397.1:0-4515 GCA_002771395.1 Bacteroidetes bacterium CG23_combo_of_CG06-09_8_20_14_all_32_9
ACTCAATGATTTGTTTGATAAAAATTGTAACATGGCTTTTGAGCCAGCAAATAAAATCATTGGAGAAAGCATTTATTAATGAAGGAGGATTAAGAGAAAGAATGACGAAAGCAAGAATTGAAAAAAGGAATAAGAAATAGAAAACAATCGTGGGACAACAGAGATATAGGGGACATAATAATTGCCGGAATGTCACACGAGTCCCACAAGTCCCACGAAGAACTTACAACAAAGTACAAGAAGCAACTTTTCAAGAATGATTGACAATAATAAAATACCCCCAAGTTGGACAATAGCAAAGTTGGGTGAGGTGTGCACTTATTCCAAAGGAAAAATGCCACAGATTTTAAAGACAGAAAAAGATAACGAGTGTTCCATTCCATACATAAATATCAAAGCATTTGAGAAAGGCATTTTTGCTGAATACACCAATGGAGTAAAATGCAATTTATGTGATGATGATGATTTTTTGATGGTTTGGGATGGTGCAAGATGTGGTTTAATAGGCAAAGCAAAGAAAGGTGCAGTAGGTTCTACACTAATGAAAATTTTACCAATAAAAAACATTCACAAAGAATATTTGTATTACTTCATCAAATCAAAGTTTAATATTTTGAACTCAAAACCTAAAGGAGTTGGTATTCCACACATAGAACCAACTTTACTTTGGAATTTTGAATTTGCTATTCCCCCTCTCCCCGAACAACACCGCATCGTAAAAAAAATTGAAGAACTCTTTACCGACCTTGATAAAGGAATTGAATATTTAAAAACCGCACAGCAACAACTTAAAGTTTACAGGCAAGCAGTTTTGAAATGGGCTTTTGAAGAAAGATTAACCAATGAAAATATTGTGGATAGTGAATTGCCCAAAGGGTGGAAGTTCATGCAACATTCTGAAATTGCTGACATAAATCCCAAACTTCCTTTTGAAAAAATTGAAGATGATACAGAAGTTTCTTTTTTGCCTATGAAGCTGGTTGAAGAAGAAAAAAACAAAATTCATCTTACCGAATTTAGAAAATATAAAGAAGTAAAGAAAGGATTTACCCCCTTTACCAATGGCGATATAATCTTTGCTAAGATTACTCCATGCATGGAAAATGGCAAGTGTGCAATTCTAAATGATTTGAAAAATGAAATTGGAATTGGTTCAACTGAATTTCATGTGTCAAGACCAAAAGAAAATGTTATTGCTAAATACATTTTCTTTTTTATCATTCAAGAAAAATTTAGAAGAGATGCCGCCAAACATTTTACTGGAAGTGTTGGACAAAAAAGAGTCCCGACTTCTTTCTTTTCTGATTTTCTAATTCCAGTTCCATCAAAATCTGAACAAGAAAAAATAATTTACGAAATAGAAACTCGCCTTTCCGTTTGCGATAAAATTGAAGAAACAATAGTAACCAGTTTGAGGCAGAGCGAATCATTGCGTTTAAGCATTATCAAAAAAGCATTTGAAGGAAAGTTGGTAAAGCAAAATCCCAAAGACGAACCGGCAGAAAAACTTTTGGAGCGGATAAGAGCGGAAAAGAAAAGAAATTTCAATGGCAAGGAAGAAAAGAAAGTGAATACTAAAACAAGTAAAAAGAAAATTCAATTTATATGAAAAAAAAACAACCCGAACAAAGCGGCTTTAACGAAATACTGCTTTACACTACACCAAATGGAAATGTGAAAGTGGAAATCTTTTTACAGAATGAAACAATTTGGCTTACACAACAAAAAATTGCCGACTTGTTTGGAGTTCAACGACCTGCCGTTACCAAACACCTGAAAAATATTTTTGAAACTGGAGAATTAAAGGAAGAAGTGGTTAGTTCCATTTTGGAACATACCACCCAACACGGTGCAATAGAAGGAAAAACACAGGAAACAAAAGTTAAATACTACAATCTTGATGCGATCATTTCTGTTGGTTACCGGGTAAACAGCAGTCAGGCAACAGCGTTTCGTATTTGGGCTACCGAACGGCTAAAAGAATACATCATCAAAGGTTTCACGATGGATGATGAGCGTCTGAAAAATCCCAACAATATTTTCGGCAAAGATTATTTTGAAGAACAACTTGCCAGAATTCGTGATATTCGCAGCAGTGAAAGAAGATTTTATCAGAAAATTACCGACATCTACTCTCAATGCAGCGCTGACTATAATGCAGATATACAAATTACAAAAGATTTTTTTGCAACGGTTCAAAATAAACTGCATTGGGCAATTACAGGGCAAACGGCAGCCGAACTTATTGCAGCAAGAGTGGATAGCACAAAACAAAACATGGGCTTAACCACATGGAAGAATGCGCCCGGGGGAAGCATCAGAAAAATAGATGTAGGTATTGCAAAAAATTATTTGAACGAAAAAGAACTCGATGGATTGAACAGAATTGTAACTATGTATCTGGACTATGCTGAAAGTCAAGCCCGGAAAGGAATAGTGATGTATATGAAAGATTGGATACAGAAATTAGATGCTTTTTTAAGGTTTAATGAAGAAGCAATTTTGAAACACCAGGGCAGAGTTTCACACGAAGTTGCCTTGGCTCTTGCAGAAAGTGAATTTGAAAAATACAGAATTATTCAGGACAAATTATTAGAAAGCGATTTTGATGAAGCAGTAAAAAAACTTTCGCTCCCCAAAGAAATTAAAAAGAAAAAGAATTAGCATGAAACATTTGCAAATACGAAACAGCACGGCAGAGTTTCTGATTTTCACTTCACAGGCAGGTGAAAACGGAATTGAAGTCCGGTTTCAGAATGAAACAATCTGGCTATCACAAAAAATGATGGCAGTATTATTTGATTGCAGTGCAGATAATATTTCGCTGCATTTGAAAAATATTTTCAAGACAGGTGAATTGAATGAAAATTCAGTTGCCGAGGATTTCTCGGTAACTGCATCAGACGGCAAAAACTATAAAACCAAACATTATAATCTTGATGCAATCATTGCAACCGGCTATCGTGTCAATTCGCAAAGAGCAACACAGTTCAGGCAGTGGGCTACTTCGGTGTTAAGAGATTTTGCCATTCGTGGTTATGTACTGGATAAAGAACGGTTGAAAAACGGAGCATTTTTAAGCAAAACATATTTTAACAATTTACTTGCCGAAATTCGGGAGATACGGGCAAGTGAAAGAAATTTTTATCAAAAGATAACCGACATCTATGCAACGGCAATGGACTACCAAACGGATGATGCAGTAACCCAAAACTTTTTTGCATCGGTTCAAAACAAATTGCACTTTGCTATTCATGGTCACACAGCAGCCGAATTGATAGTAAGTCGTGCAGACAGTAAGAAAGAACGAATGGGTCTAACCACATGGAAAAATTCACCGTCAGGAAAAATTATCAAGACCGATGTGGTGGTTGCAAAAAATTATCTCACCGAAAAGGAAATTAAAAATCTTGACCGTTTTGTGACCATGTATCTTGACTATGCCGAAACGCAGGCAGAACGAAACATTCCAATGACTATGAAAGATTGGGCTGGCAAGTTGAATGCTTTTTTACAGTTCAACGAAAAAGATATTTTGGAAAATGCAGGTAAAGTAACACAAGCCATTGCCAAAGTATTTGCCGAAAGCGAATTTGAAAAGTATCGCATTGTGCAGGATAAATTGTTTGAAAGCGATTTTGATAAGGCAGTGAAAAAACTTTCCGCACCAAAAGAAATTAAAAAGAAAAAGAAATGAGTGATAACAACACATCAGACATCATCAGTAAAGTTTGGAGTTTCTGTAATCCGTTAAGAGATATTGGAGTTGGTTACGGAGATTATCTGGAACAACTCACCTACCTTTTGTTTTTAAAAATGGCAGACGAATTTTCAAAACCACCTTACGACAGAAAACTTCCAATCCCTAAAGAATACAACTGGGAAAGTTTAACTGCCAAGCGTGGCGATGATTTGGAACTGCACTACACAAAATTATTGAGTGAGTTATCAAGGCAAAAAGGAATACTTGGGCAAATCTTTGTGCAAAGTCAAAACAAGATTAAAGAACCTGCCATGCTTTTTAAAATCATTGACATGATTGATAAAGAGCAGTGGGCAACTTTGGGAGCAGACATTAAAGGAACGATTTACGAAGGGCTGTTAGAGAAAAATGCAGAGGATACAAAAAGCGGTGCAGGGCAATATTTCACACCAAGAGCATTGATTAAAGCAATGGTGGAATGCGTGCAACCGCAACCAAAGAAAACTATTGCAGACCCGGCCTGCGGAACTGGCGGATTTTTTCTTGCCGCTTATGATTTTATTGCACAAGGAAAACTGGACAAAGACCAAAAGCAGTTTCTGAAATTTAAAACATTTTTCGGAAACGAAATTGTTGCAAACACAAGGCGAATGTGTTTGATGAATATGTTTCTCCACAACATTGGCGATTTTGACAGCGATAATTTTATTTCACCTGCTGATGCTTTGATTGCGGCTTCACCGACAACTTACGATTATGTTTTGGCAAATCCGCCATTCGGCAGAAAAAGCAGCATGACTTTTACCAATGAC
>PCSS01000397.1:4568-4710 GCA_002771395.1 Bacteroidetes bacterium CG23_combo_of_CG06-09_8_20_14_all_32_9
AACCACAAGCAACAAGCAATTGAATTTTGTGCAGCACATCAGAACTATGTTGAAGTCAACAGGACAGGCAGCCGTTGTTGTTCCCGACAATGTTTTGTTTGAAGGCGGTGCAGGTGAAACAGTTCGCAAAAAATTGATGGAT
>PCSS01000081.1 GCA_002771395.1 Bacteroidetes bacterium CG23_combo_of_CG06-09_8_20_14_all_32_9
TATACCTTTATACCATATACCTCTATTGTAATCATAAAATGCGACAATTTATCACGTTTATAGTATATATACTTTGAAACGTTATAATTGAGTTTATATTTTTTTTATGACCTCACCCCGACTCTCTCCAATTTGGAGAGGGAGTTAAGAAAAGTAAAACTCAAATTATTCCACATTGAAGTATATATGTAGCGAAATAAGAAAATAACAAAGGGATAGAGAAAAAATATTCAATTTTGAATAGATTTTAATGTTTTCTTAACCCAAAATGACCCAAAAAATTATTTCGTAACAACTCTAATATAAAATGGGGATTAGAAAAAAAAAGGTCTTATCTTTGTTCTAAAATATAATTCCCCTTTTTTACAATACTTCAATAAAAATTTGTAACGTATTGAAAACTAAAGAAAAATACTATAAAAGTGATAAATCGCAAAGATTTAATTATCAATATTTTGCATCTCCTGCCCTGTTAGATAATTACTATTTTTTCAGTTCGTTTATTTCTAAGTTATCTAACCGTGGTAAACGTTTTTGCGGTAAAAGTACCGAACTATTGTTTTTAATGAAATTACAAATATTCAGATATCTTATTGCAGGGATAATACTGGTTTTAATCAGCCGGTTAGGTATTGCACAAGTATCTGAAGCATTTTTTGAACATTTCACAGTTGATGATGGTTTATCGCAAAGTTCCATTAATTGTATTGCACAAGGGAAAAAGGGATTTTTGTGGTTTGGAACTCAGGACGGTTTAAATAAATATGATGGATATAAGTTTAAATATTATCAACACAATCCCTTAGATACAAATTCAATATCAAGTAACTGGATATTTTCAATTAGCGAAGATACTTCCGGGATTATTTGGATGGGTACACAATTGGGCTTAAATAAATTATATCAAAAAAGTGATAAAATTGTCAGATACATTCATAATCCAAAATCACCTACATCGTTAAGTGAAAATGAAGTTTTTGGGGTTTTAGTTGACCGATTTGGTTTTGTTTGGGTTAAAACTTCAGGTGCATTAAACAGGCTTGATACTGCTACAGGCAAATTTACAAGATTCGAGCATCCTGTTGATTATTTTCGCTCCAATAAAAGCACCATAGGATTCCCTTTACTTGAGGATAAAGATGGTATTTGGGTTGGTTCTGCCACCGGCTTGCATTTTTTTAATAGAAAATCGGAACAATTCAAAACCTTTGTACACTCGCATGAAGACCCCAACTCAATTAGCGATGACTTTATTACAGGATTAGTTTTTGATAATAACGGAACATTATGGGTATCTACACATTACGGACTAAATAAGTTCAATAATAAAACTAAAAAGTTCCAGCATTTTTTCCACAATTTAACTAACCCGGAAAGTATTTCAACCAATAAAATTAATTCCATTTTTTGTGGACATGATGGATATCTTTGGATTTCTACTGATGGTGAAGGGCTTAATAAGTTCAACCCAAAAACAGGAAAAGTTATCATTTATAAAAATCAAGCTAATAACTTTTATAGTTTAGGATATAATTATTTGAACTGTGTTTTTGAAGACAGGTCGCATAATTTATGGGTTGGTACTGAAGGCGGCGGTTTAGATAAATTAGATTTAAAACCTAAAAAATTCCAACTCTATAGAAATTCATACTCTATCAATTCGCTAAACCTTTCATCAAATATGATAGGCTCAATTTATTTGCCCGATAATAATAATGTTTGGGTTGGAACTTGGGATAATGGTCTTGATATATTTAACCGAAAAACGGGAACTGTAAAAAATTATTCCACAAAATCGCCTTCAGGTGAGAGGATTGTTGGAAATAACATTCATGTTATTATGCCCGACAGCAAAGGATTAATATGGATTGGAACAAGAAATGGAATTAGTATTTACAACAAAAAAACAAACAAATTCTATGACCTGAAAGATTATTTTAATTTTCAGCAATATCCAAATCTTAACAATAACCGAATTTACACAATGTGTGAAGATTACAAAGGAAATGTTTGGGTTGGAACAGAAAACGGGCTTCATAGGTTTGACATGAAAGAACTTACAGTAATGCCTTATTGGAGTAGTTATTACGATACTCTAAGTATTCTCGACAACCATATTGTTTCGTTAATGTGCGACCGCGACGGTTACATTTGGGTTGGAACACAAGCTGGCTTAAACCGATACGATTATAAAACAAATAAATTTTTTAGAATAGGCTATTCAAAAAACACACAGTTAAAGTTAAAAGCCGGAAAAAATAAATATTATCAAATAAGCAACTTATATATCTACGAACTACTTGAAGATTTTATAGATGGTTCAATATGGATTGGTACAGGCAGCGGATTAAACCATTACGATAAACGAAACGGAACATTTCAGTATTTTACCGAAAAAGACGGGCTTCCAAACGGAACTATTTACGAAATTAAACAAGATAAAAATGGAAATCTTTGGATGAGTACCAATCGAGGCATTGCAGTGTTAGACCGTAAAACATTTAAAATTAGAGCCTATAATAAAGCCGATGGTCTTCAGGGGTTAGAATTTAACAATGGAGCTTCTTATATTTCAAAAAGTGGTGAAATATTTTTCGGAGGCACAAATGGAATAAATAGTTTTAACCCCTCCAAAATGTATGATAACCCTTTTATTCCTAATGTTATATTTACCACTTTCGAAAAAATTTCTTCCTCTAATAAAAAGATAATTATTAATATTGAGAAAACTGATAAATTAGAGTTGAAATACAACGACCATTCTCTTACTTTTAATTTTGCAGCTCTTGAGTTTACTAAGCCTGATAAAAATAACTATATGTACATGATGGAAGGACTGAATAATACCTGGGTAGATATTGGTAATCGTAACTTTCAGGATTTTGGTTCTTTATCGCCAGGCGATTATACTTTAAGAGTTAAAGGAAGTAACAACGATTTAATTTGGAACAATAACATAATATCATTAAAAATTATTGTTAACCCCCCCATCCTTAAATCAATATATGCTTACGTAGTTTATGTATTAATATTATTGTTAATTGTTTATTTATACGTCAGAAGCCGTACCAAAAAACTGCAGAGAGCGAACGAGGCTCTTAACATTAAACAATTGGCAGCTCTCGAAATAGCCAAGCAAAAAGAAGAGTTGACTATCAAAAATAAAGATATTACCGATAGTATCAATTACGCAAAACGAATTCAGGAAGCTATGCTTCCATCGGAATACCTTTTCAGGAAACTTTTACCCGACTCCTTTATCTTTTACGTACCAAAAGATATTGTAAGCGGCGACTTTTACTGGATTACCGAAAAAGAAAACAAAATATTTATTGCCGCTGTTGACTGTACAGGTCATGGAGTTCCCGGTGCTTTTATGAGCATTATCGGGTTCGATTTACTCAGAAACATTACTAAAGAACAAGGCGTTGAAAATCCTGCACAAATATTAAATCTTTTAAACCTCGGAATTAGTGAAACATTTAGTAAACATGCTAATGAATCGATACTTAGAGACGGAATGGACGTTTCACTTCTTGTTATTGACAGTAATAATAAAGTTCTTGAATATGCCGGAGCATATAATCCTCTTTATATTATACGCGATAATAAAATAATTGAAGTTAAAGGAAACCGCTTTGCCATTGGGAAAATGGAAGGAAATGAAAATTTAAAGTTTGATAATCACGTTGTTTCATATCGCAAAGATGACATGCTTTACATCTTTACCGATGGATATCCCGACCAATTTGGAGGACCAACCGGTAAAAAATTTAAATTACGCCGTTTTAGACACTTGTTGCTTACTATTAATAGTTTACCCCTTATTAAACAAAAAACTTTTCTCGAAGACAACTTTAATAGTTGGAAAAGGCAACTCGAGCAGATTGATGATATTTTATTGATTGGTATAAAACTTTAAATCAGCATTCATGTTATACATTAATGGGGTAAATTTGTACATTTAAAAATTCATTATAAAAGGAAAATTTTTGAAGAAGGAAAATAAATACATACGGCAAATTACCGAAAGACTGAGCGAACTGAATCCGTACCTGGTATTGCTTTTTGGTTCGTATGCCACCGGCGTCCGGCATGAAGACAGCGATATTGATTTGCTGGTGGTTACCAATGATGATTTTATTCCCACGACATTTAAAGAAAAAAATGATTTATTTTTATCGGTAAACAGCAAAATTCGTGACATAGCACAAAAAGTACCTGTTGATTTACTGGTTTATACTCACCCGATGTATCGTAAATTTGTCGAAACAGGAAGTTCATTTTCGCGTGAAATACTAAATAAAGGAATTATTTTATATGAAAGCAACAACAAAAGAATGGCTTAATTTTGCCAGGGCCGATTTGATGAATTGCGAAAAGATTAAAGATTAATCATTTCTCACAAATATTATTGACTAATCCCCCTTTTCTATGGAAACTTACAAAAAATAAACAGCCATGAAAAATAATTTTTCGATAATAAAAAAGATTTTTACCACTTTTCTGCCTGTAATTCTATTCCCTGTATTTTCAGTTTATGCCCAATTTGATACCACCGGAAAAGAACGATATACCCCATCATATAAAATTAATGAAGGAATTTTTAT
>PCSS01000348.1 GCA_002771395.1 Bacteroidetes bacterium CG23_combo_of_CG06-09_8_20_14_all_32_9
GCATTACCGAAAAATTGATTAGATCACGAGTTCTGACCATATACCTTTATACCATATACCCTTAAATTTCGGATTATAAAATACTGACATAAATTTACAGGTTTTCGTTACTTTACAGACAATCTCTATATAATCATGATACATACTATAACTTGTTATTAATATGAGTTTTACAATTATTATAAATTTCTTTTAACAGAGGGTATTTAACGTTTCAATTGTTTCATCAACAGAAGCAGGATTCTTAATAATGAAGTATTATTTTTCATTCCAAATAAGCAATAACTCTTCGCTTTTCGACATTTTTTTGCGGTAAGTTTCAATTTCATCAGACTTTATAACAGCAAAGCTTATATGGTGTTTTACCAGTTTTTCGGTTTTCTCGATAAGCGAAGAAAGATAATTTCTATCAATATCATTACCAATAACAATCAAGTCTATAACCGGACTGTCGTTTCCCAAAGCAAAAGCTCCGGAAATATAAACTTGCTTTACTTTTCCCAGGCGATTAATAATTTTTTCGATAATCTGGTCTATACCAATATATTTTTTTAAAAGATTTTGAATGTCGCTAAACATTGGATGATTCGTATTTGCACGAAACATTTTTTTGTTTCCTTTTGAAAAAGTTTCGAGCAAACCAACTTTTTCAAAACGATTTAACTCTACCCTGATGGCATTTGTTGATTCTCCAAACTCACTTTCGAGACTTCGCAAATATGCACTGGCGCTACTGTTTAAAAAGAATTTAAGCAGAAGTTTTATACGGGTTTTGGATGTGATTAGAGTATCTAACATGTTCAGTTTTGAAATATACTTCGCTATCGCTGTCATTCAATTGTATAATCATTGTTTGACTATTGAATGACTATTGAATGACCATTGTTTGACAATAAAAAACCGCAATTTATCACCTATTACAGTATAATTACAGAGTGAGTTTTTTTGACTATTTGTAATTTGTTATTGTATTGAATAACAACATATAAACTAAACAACTTTATAGTTTCTTCCCACAGCAACGCCTCGTGAGTTACATTATATGCTCACAAGAAAAAACAAATATATCGGGACTTCTAAAAATCGCTTTTTCTTTTTTGGACTACAATTTTAAAAATTGTTTTTTAAAAGTAGAGACACAAGTCCGTATGTCTCTACTCCGGTTTTAAAATCTTGTCCGCCTCAAAAAATCTAATTTTTAGAAGTCCTCTTATTATATTCTACAGGCTACAACATACGCCGGTGGCACCGAAACCATTAATCCCTGATTAATGGAATCAATCCGCACAAGAATTTTATGTTGACCTGTTTTTTTTAAATATTCACCAACCAAACCTTTTAAAACTCCATTTATAATTTTCACAGTCTGACCTTTAATAAGAGTCAGTTCAACAACTTCAACAGGAATGTTCGAATCACAAAGCAATTTTATGGTTTCTATTTCTTTATCGCTTACCGGAACGGGTTTCCCTTCAAACCAAATGTAACGTAAAACACCATTGGCTTTAAGCGGTTCACGGTAATATTCAGGTTTTATTTGAACAAAACAATAAGATTTAAACAATGGTTCATGAACCCATTTTTTTCTATCACTCCATTGTTTAAGAGTTTTTTGCATAGGAAGGTATGAGTTAATACCCATTTGTAAAAGATTATAGTAAACCTTCTGCTCAAAGCGAGGCTTTGTGTACAGCACAAACCATGTAAGTTTACCAAACATTTTTTGCCGATTTTGAGTAGTAAAATTACTCGTTTTTTTAATAAAAACAAAATTCCTTCTTAATAAAGATATAAAAATGTAAAAATAATGAATGATTTTGTGAAAAAACTGAAAATTAATCGGCGTAAATAATATTTACGATCTTTCCATTTTTATAAACAGATGTTTTTATTAGTTTACCGTTTTCGTCGTAATAGTAACGTTTGCCGTCAATTAATTTACCATCTTTCCATTCGCCTTCGCGTTCTATTTTTTTATCTTTAGTATATGTAATATTATGCCCGTTGCCTGTAAAATACCCGATATCAATGTTTACGGGATTTTTTTCTTCATTTGTAATAATCTCATTATTATTATCATGATTTTGGTTTTCATTAGTATTAGTAGGAGTAAAAATCTTTACGCTTGCTTCGTCTAACTGCCCGTTGTTGAATGTTTTTTCTGCAACTAATTTTCCGGTTTCGTCATATTCTTTAATTGGTCCCGATTCTTTTCCTTCGTTCCACTCACCCTCTATCATTACCTTACCATTTTCGTGAAAATACTTTTGAACCCCTGTACGTTTGCCTTGTTCGTTATATTTCCATTCGTAAGAAGTTTTTCCATTTTGATAATAATATTTGTACTCACCAACCCATTTGTTGCCTTTCCAAATACCTTCTTCATTTACAATTCCCGAAGGATAGAAGAATTTAGCATAACCATTTGGTTTATTATCAATATATGTGATTTCTTGTTTTATAGAGCCATCGGTATAAAAACTTTTCCAAACGCCTGTCTTTAGGTTATTTACATAAACCCCTTCTTCTATTTTTATATTATTATTATCGTACACAATCCAATATCCTTGTTTTTGGTTACTGGAGTCAATTCTATTAATAGTGTCATTCTGACTTAATGAAACTGCGGAAATAGTGTTATCCTGTCCGAATGAAACTGCAGATAAAATTAAAAATCCAAAACAAATAATTAGTAATCTCATTTTTTAATATTCTATACTTTTATATAGTTTACGTTTTATCATATTAATAGTTTCAAAAATTGAGCCTTTTTTCTACTTTTATTTAACAATTATTAAATTATATGCAAGGAATTGAACAAATTATACCAAATTGAAATTAAGATAATCATATTATTCAGCATTTAATTTAAAAATACAAAGGTAAGCATCTTTGTTTTAAATATAAAATTTAAGAAGCATAAAAATATCCGATTGCTTGCAGTTTCTTCTAACACATTAGTCTGAAACGATGTTTTTACTAAATAGAGTTTGTCCGTAATATATACATTTTTTGATCTCAGAACAAGGATTTTAGATTTCAGATTTCAGATTTCAGATTTTCAACTACTTCGTAAATCAAAAATCGTTAATGGGTGTTCTTAAATCATTTGATCTCAGAACAATGATTAACGATTTTAGATTTTCAACGGTTAACCGTTAACTCCTGCTAAAAGTTTAAAATCGGCAAGTGCAATTGCAGTAATTGCTTCCAGAATTACAGGTACACGAAGTGCAATGCAGGTGTCATGACGTCCGTGAATTTCCAGAGATTTTATTTTCATTTTTTCAAAGTGAAATGTTTTCTGAGGTATAGAGATGCTTGAAGCTGGTTTTACAGCAACTCTAAAAATGAGTTGGTTTCCGTTTGATATTCCACCATTTATACCTCCGGAATTATTTGTTGCAGTTTTGCCTGTTTTATCAACTATAACATCGTTTTGGCTACTTCCGGTATTTTTAGCCGATAAAAATCCGTTGCCAAATTCAATTCCTTTTATTGCAGGAATAGAAAAAGCAAGATGTGATATTACAGATTCAACCGAATCGAAAAATGGCTCACCCCACCCCACCGGAACCCCATTAATTGTACATTCTACAATTCCGCCAATTGTTTGGTTTGCGGTAATAGCTTTTTCTACAGCATTATTAATATTTATACTACCTCCGGCTTCAATAACATTTGCATTAATTTTAATATTTTTTAGTATTATTTTTGCAATAACACCGGCAGCAACAATTGGCAATGTTAATCTGCCCGAAAAATGACCGCCCCCTCGAGCATCATTAAATCCATGAAATTTAGTTTTAGCTGTAAAGTCGGCGTGTCCGGGTCGGGGGTGTAAAATAAAGTTTTGGTATTCTTCAGATTTTATGTCATTATTATTAAAAAATATTGCAATAGGGCTTCCAGTAGTATATTTGTTATAAACCCCTGAAATTATTTGCGGGGAATCATCTTCTTTTCGTGATGTTGTTCCGGTTTTTCCGCCTTTTCGTCGTTCAATATCGTATAAAAAATCATTTGCAGACAAAAGTATCCCGGCCGGACAACCATCAATAACAGTTCCTACGGCAAATCCATGCGATTCACCAAAAATATGAACCCGAAAAATTCTTCCAAATGAATTCATTTTATCATGTATTTAGACATTATTATGCACTTTTTGGCAAAATACTTTTCACTGCAAAGACGCTAAGAAAAAGAATTTTTTAAAAGACCTTTGCGCCTCCGCGACTACTATATAACTCTTTCCCATAAGGTTGAATATTAAATAGATAGAAATATGTGAAAATATATAGTGAGTTTTCATTTGCTGACATTTTTAAGTGTTGAGGAAATAAAATTGTTAAGTTTTACTTCTAATGGTTTATGTATTTCCGAAAGCATATGAAAAACATTTTCAGTAATAATTTTTCTTTCAAGCATTAACTCCGTCCAATGGATAGGACTCGGATAGAAATTCTCTGGATATATGATAAAATTTTACCTTATCAAGATGATTATAACGCGCATATCTTTCTGCAATATTAGCACTTACTGAATCCGTTGGTAACTTCTCAATACTTGCAGGTAAAAATAAAAGAAATAAACAACAAATAAAAAACATTTAACATTTAATAAAAAATGCACCCTGTTAAATAGCAAAGCTCTTGACGAAGTTCACCCTGTTAAATCCGACAAAGTCGGTGCGGAGCAATTTAACAGGGTAAAGATTTAAC
>PCSS01000233.1 GCA_002771395.1 Bacteroidetes bacterium CG23_combo_of_CG06-09_8_20_14_all_32_9
ATAAACATCTAATCATTTATACGGGTTGGACATTATAAGGGAGAATCTGAATTTGAGGGTAATAAAATGCCGTAAAAATCCCTGTTAAATAATTTATTCCAAATAAAAATAATCCGGGTCCGCCTAACAATCCAATAATTACCATTAAAGCCCAATAGTTATTTCTTACAGTTACTTTATAGACAAGAATGCCTGAATTATTTGTGTTGTCGGGCAACAAAGCGGCTAATAAATAATCGCCTGCATCGGTACCAGTAACATAATTAAATTGGGCAATGCCGTTATTATTAGTTGCTACTATTGAAGGTGCAATAATTCCTTGATTTTTTAAATCGGGCGATAAAACTACTCTCATTTCAACAGCAACACCGGCAACCGGCTTTTCGTTTTCGGTAACCAAAACCCTAAGCGGCTTAAACAAATGCTTACCGGAAGTTACTACCTGATTATCGCCGCAAAAATTTAAAGAATCTTTTATAACGGGCTTTGAGAGTGTGATTTGAGCAAAAGAAATTTCCGATAAAAAAATAAAGATTAAAGCAAATAAAATATTTTTCATCGGCAGATAAAGTATTTTATAGCGGTCAAAATTATAAAAATATTTAGATTTTGATATGGGAACGTTATCTTTGCAAAAAAACGGAAAAAGATTTAATACCAAAAACGAAATATATTTATACATTTTAATTTGAAATCTGAAATCAAACTAATTGATGAACCTGATAGAAGAACTTCGCTGGCGCGGGATGATTCACGATATGATTCCCGGAACTGATGAACAATTGGCTAAAGAAATTACCACTGCCTATGTTGGCATTGACCCAACAGCCGATTCGCTCCACATTGGGCATTTGGTTTCCATAATGTTACTGAAACATTTACAGTTAGCCGGGCACAAACCCATAGTACTTGTAGGCGTTGCCACTGGTATGATTGGCGACCCATCGGGGAAAAAAGATGAGAGAAAATTATTGAAAATAGAAGACCTTCAGCACAATGAGGTTTGCATTAAGAAACAATTGGAAAAATTTTTGGACTTTGATTGCGGACAAAATTCTGCCGAACTGGTGAACAACTATGATTGGTTTCAGCACATTAATGCAATTAGTTTTTTGCGCGAAGCAGGAAAATTTCTGACCGTAAATTATTTGCTGGGAAAAACATTCATTAAAGAACGGCTGAGTAAAGATGATATTTCATTTACTGAGTTTAATTACATTTTAATGCAAGCGTATGATTTTCTTTGGCTATTTGAAAATAAAAATTGTAAACTACAAATGGGCGGTTCCGACCAGTGGGGCAACATTACTGCTGGCACCGAACTCATCAGAAAAAAACTTCACAAAGAAACATTTGGACTTACATGTCCGCTTATAACTAAAGCCGATGGCGGTAAATTTGGCAAAACAGAAAAAGGAAATGTTTGGTTAGATGCACGTTATACATCACCTTATCAATTCTATCAATTTTGGATGAACGTATCAGACGAAGATGCCGAAA
Source organism: Bacteroidetes bacterium CG23_combo_of_CG06-09_8_20_14_all_32_9 (assembly GCA_002771395.1). Lineage (GTDB taxonomy): Bacteria > Bacteroidota > Bacteroidia > Bacteroidales > GWA2-32-17 > GWA2-32-17. The sequence continues at coordinate 1,501 of PCSS01000233.1, forward strand.
AGTATATTAAAATTTTTACACTTCTTTCTCATAATGAAATCGAAAAATTGATAAAACAACATAAAACCGAGCCGCATTTGCGATTATTGCAATCAACATTAGCAAAAGAAATTACTGTAATGGTTCATTCCAAACAAGATTACCAAAAAGCTGTGGATGCATCACAAATTCTTTTTGGAAAAGGAACTAAAGAGATGCTCAAAAAAATGAATGAGACTTTGTTTTTATCGGTTTTTGAAGGAGTTCCGCAATTTATTGTTGATAAAAAAGACATCGTGCAAGGTATTATACTTACCGAATTATTAGCCGTTAAAACTCAAATTTTCCCAAGCAAAGGCGAAGCCCGAAAAATGATTCAAGCCGGAGGTTTAAGCATCAATAAAGAAAAAGTAATCGGGGATATTACTGTAAACTCTTTAAACTTGCTGAATAATAAATTTTTATTGGTTCAAAAAGGAAAAAAAAATTACTATTTGGTGATAATTGTCTAACCTGTGATTCTGACTTATTCATCTCTATTTTTTATTATATGAAATATTTTTTTTATACTTGAAAAGGTCATTATACTGCCGGCGGGATAAATTTCCGCACTTCGAGTAATTAAAAACGGCATTGTTAATTAAGTATATATTTACATCTTTGCAAAAAAAACGATATGAATTGTCCAAAATGTTCAAGTGATAAAAAAGTTAAATCTGGTTTTGTAAATGGAAAACAACGATATAAGTGCAAAGAATGTAGCTGTAACTTTACAGTCGAAATTAAATCTACAGCTAAATCAAAATCAAAGAAAAAAGATGCATTGTATTTGTATTTGGAAGGTCTTGGGTTTCGTTCTATTGGCAGGTACTTGAAAGTTAGTCATGTGGCTGTATATAACTGGATAAAATCTTATGGAGAGGAAATAGAAAAATTGCGTACAGATAAAGAGATAGAAGTAGTTGAGTTAGATGAGATGCGCACTTATATAATGTCAAAAAAAACTATTGTTGGATATGGATTGCTGTTGGTAGATTTGGAAAAAAATTTATCTACTTCGTTGTTGGCGACAGGAGTACCAAATCAGGCGGAAGGTTATGGAAAAAGATAAAATAATATAAAATGGGTATAATAACAAGTGATTATTGAAAGCCTTATGAAGACTTTATTCCAAGAGAAAAACATATTCAATCAAAATCTGAAACATTTACAGTAGAAGGTTATAATAGTCTATTTAGACATTTTTTAGCACGAATGAGAAGAAAATCAAAATCTATTCGAAAAGCATTAGAATGCTATATTTATCAATACTTTTATTAATGAAAAGAAGAAATAATGAATTGTCTATATTTACTTAACAATACCAAGATTATCCTTATAATAGTATGAATGGATTTTATAAAATTAAGAATGTATTTCAAATTTTCTCTCAAAATTGTTGCTAATCGTTAATTTTCTTTACACCTCAACTCACCAAAATACTTGATAATAAAGCAACACAGCTAATTGCTTTAGATTTTAAAAGCAAACCACAACCCGACAAAGGGGCATGCCCCATTGTCAAAGGTTGTTAAACAATACGTCAAAGTTCCAAATTTAAAGCATCCTGAACTTGTTTCAGGACACAACTACTGTACAAAACTAAAATACGCATACATCCCATTAGGATAAATGCCTTCAATTAAAACAGTTCCTTTAATCTGGCTGAGAATATTTTGTATATCATCAACGGTAGTTACCGGAAGATGATTTATATTTGTAATAATAAAACCGTTTTGTATTCCAATCGATTTCAATTTCCCGTTACCTGCATCATAAACTTTTATACCATTTTTGATGTGGAGGTCGCGTTTATCATCGCCCGATAACGTTTGGAATTTTGCACCAAGCACAGAAATATCTTCTGATTTAACAATTGCAGTTCCGTTTTCACGATTTTTTAAAGTAATTGGAATTTCCATTTTTTTATCACCACGTATAATTTGCATTTTAATTTTATCGCCCGGTCGGTATTTGGTTAATTGCTCATGCAATTGAGGAATATCTTTTATTTGGAACTCATTAACACCAACAATTACGTCTCCTTTTATAATTCCTGCATCGGCAGCAGCACCTTTGGGGTAAACTTCTTCTATATAAACCCCCTGGGTTTGGTTAATCCCTTTTTGTGAAGCTAATTGCTGGTCAATAGAAATTATATTAATTCCAAGGTATGCACGCTGAACTTCACCAAATTCGAGTAAATCGGCAACTACTTTTTTTACAATATTAACAGGAACAGCAAAAGAATATCCTATATAATTTCCTGTTTGTGAAGCAATTGCAGTGTTTATTCCTACCAGTTCACCGTTTGTGTTTACTAATGCACCGCCGCTATTTCCGGGATTAACGGCAGCGTCGGTTTGTATAAATGACTCAATGGAATAAGGTGAAGAAATATTAATATCCCTTGCTTTTGCACTAACAATTCCTGCTGTAACAGTTGAAGTTAAATTAAACGGATTACCAACAGCCATAACCCATTCTCCCACTTTAAGTTCATCACTGTTTCCGTAAGGAATAAACGACAAATTGTCAGCATCAATTTTTAATAAAGCGATATCAGTTGATGGGTCAGCACCAATAATTTTAGCCGTAAATATTCGCTTATCGTCAAGCACCACTTCTATATAATCTGAATTGCTAACCACATGGTTATTTGTAACAATGTAACCATCCGACGAAATACAAACTCCCGAACCGACAGGCATCAAAGGCTGCTGATATTGTTGTGCACCATTTCCGAAAAAGAAATCGTACATGGGATTTGACGAAATATATTGCCCGGCTATTTTGGTTTTTACATGTACTACCGCATGAACCGAACATTCTGCAATGTCAATAAAATCGGGCAAAGCATCTGAATTAATATTAGCCATTTGGTGAACAGGCATTGGATTGTAAATGTCGTTTGAAAATTTATGGAAGTTGTTAATCCTGTTGTATGCCAGCAAAACAACAGAAGCACCAAGCACTGCACTTGCAAAAGATAAAATGTAACGTTTCATAAGATTTATTTTTTTTAACGGGACTTCTAAAAATTGCTTTTTAAAGTTGCGTGTAAAATTATATCAAATATAATACTTAAAGTTATTATTTCAAATACTTTTAACATAAATTAACGTAACTTCCCAGTATCCGTATTTGTGTATATAAGAATTGACCTGATTTCTAATTGACCTAACCCGCATAAAGCAGAAAAAATTATCGCTGAGTAAGCAAGGGG
>PCSS01000169.1:0-4635 GCA_002771395.1 Bacteroidetes bacterium CG23_combo_of_CG06-09_8_20_14_all_32_9
AACCATATTTTTGAGTAAATCCTTTACCGCAAAACACACATTTTTTTATTCATAGTATTTGATTTACCGCAAAGTTAATAACAATAAGGATTATAGAGATTTTTACCATTAATTTTGTCTATTACGCCACAATTTTCATCATAAAATTTGTGGTGATAATGGATGTCTGATGTCCCTATTCTGAACGCTTGCGGATTTTTCTACACCAGATTCTTTTTTACCAATGGTAAGTAAAGTTTGCATATTTTTTTTATTTGTTCCAGATTTTGGGAATAGGGTGTCATTTTAAAATCCGCTGTTTATTATTGACAGTTCAAAGATAATGCTTCTTAAATGCTTGCGGTGTAAACAGTTTCAGTTGATTTTCAAAAAATAGATTTTTTGTGAGGTCAGTTATTCTGAAAATATAAACAGGTAAAAATTTATCTTGAAATTTATTTTGTGCTTGGCTACGTGTTTCTTGTACCCTGCCTATAACTTTTCGTTAAGCCTGATGATTTCAGTAGCCAGATTTTTCCAACTCATTTTTGATTTTATCTTTCGGATATTTTCCCTGTACACCGACTGTTTGTTTTCATCAAAAAAACCTCTGATGCCTGCTTCTATGTCTCCAATATTGGCTTCGGTAATAATTTTCCCGGTTTCACCATCCCTGACTATCTCTTTAAGTCCACCAACATCGGTGGCAAGTATGGGCAATTCAAAATGATAGGCAATAGAGGTAATGCCGCTCTGTGTGGCTGATTTGTATGGCAATATACAAGCATCTGCTGCAGAGAAAAACAAGGGGACTTCCTCGTCGCTGATGTATCTCACATATTTGTGTATGCCTGCTTTGTTGGGATTTTTATTTATTTGTTTATCATACGAATCAAAACTGCCGTAGCTTTCACCTGCAATAATAAGCTGATAGCTGTTATCCAGTTTACCAAATGCGTCAATAAGCAAATCAAGTCCTTTGTATCTCCTGATAAATCCAAAAAACAAGAGTGTTTTTTTATGTTCATCAAGTTTCAATGCCTGTTGTGCTTTGCTTTTTTCCACCGTTACTCCAAAATGGTCATACAAAGGATGCTCATGCTGAATATATTTTGCATCTGGCTTGAGGCTAAGCAAATCATCCTGCACAATTTTTGACATCACCACAAAACCATTAACCCGCTTCAGAAAGTACCTGGTGAATGGCATGTCTATGATGTGTTTTTCATGGGGAATTACGTTATCAAGTATGGCTATGCTTTTGCTGTGCTTTGGCAGGTGCCCGGCAACATATCCCAGTGAAGGTCCAAAAAAGGGCATCCAGTATTTCATAACAAGCAGGTCGGGATTTATTTTTCTGATTCGTTTGGCAGTGCGTATCCATGTGAAAGGGTTGATGCTGTCAAGCCATTCTTTGCTGTCTATGACATCGGGATTGTCAGACCCGGTGACATACTGTGATTCTCCAGGAAACAGTATGTTAGGATACTGGCGGGTAAAGGTTACTGCTTCAATTTCGTGTTCTTTTTCAAATTCACGAAAAAGGGATGCATTAAACTGGGCAATGCCGCCACGAAAAGGATAAAAAGTTGACAAGTAGCAAAGCTTCATATTCAGGACTTAAATATTCAGAATTTTGTTCAATTCTTGCTTTATGGTTTCGGGCTTTATGTCGTACATGCAGGGACGTTCCCGTGTGCAGAAATTACCATAATAACAGTCGCATCCGGTTTCCGGTTCCACAATGACGCCACGGCCGTATAATTCAAATTCGTGCTTGTTAAAAATATTATTCATCAGTATTATAGGCGTCTTGTGCCCAACAGCTATATGCATCATCATGGTTACCTGCGTAATAACGGCATCAAAATTAGCTGAGAGTGAAATAAATTCTTCCAGCGGATAAATTCCGGGATACCAGGCGTCGGTTTTTTTTGTAAGCATCTTATTTTTCTCATCTTCCTGGGGTCCGCCCACCAGGACCGGCAGAATTTTATTTGTATCAAGTTTTTGGATAAATTCTACCCAGTATTCATCCGGCCACAGACGGGTTTTCCAGCGGTTTCCGCAACCTGTATTTAGACCGACAACGGCTTTTCCTGCAGCTTTTTCGGCGAAAATATGTTTCCATTTTTCGGCCAACTGCTTATTATAATTGAGCAGGTATTCTTCCATGCGAAAATCAATATGGCAAATTTCAAAAATCTCTTCCATGTACGATTTTGTGTTTTCTGTGGAGATATGGTCAAACAAACCGGTGATTATCTTGTGTTCAGCAGCCGGCGTAGCTGCATTCAAATGTCTTTGTTCCCAGGTGAATCCATATTTAACACGTGCGTCAACATCTGCAAGCAAGCGGCAGGCTTCCTCTTCTTTGTCAAGGTTGATGGCAATGTCAAAGTGGCGCCCTTTGATTTTTTCAATGCTAAAAACACCAGGTATCATGATATCATCAATATCAGACGGCGGTAAAACATCGGGAAATTCTGTCAGCCATGTAAAATGTACATTTTCAAACATTTCTTTGTACCTGACTACAAGTGGAGTGGTACGTATTACATCACCCATAGCGCCAAGTTTGATAATGAGGATTTGCTTTCCACGGGCTTCGTAATAATTACAATCGCAGCAATCTACACCATGTTCTTTATTGGGTTTGCAGGGAATAGTCCCTTTAAAATGCTTACAGTTAAATTTTACATTTGTTAATTTCATGTATCACCTATTGTTAAATCACAAAAATAATAAAAAGCCTGAATTTAAAAATCTAAATTTAACTGTTATTATACTACTATATAACTCTTTTCCATAAGGTTGAATATCAAGTAGTAAAAAAACATAAACCGAACAGTAACGAAATATATAAAAATAAATGGAAATAAATAGAAATAGATAGAAATAAATGGAAATAGGTAGAAATAGGTGGAAATAAGGTTATTGTTCAGGTCATGGTTTCACGCAAAGAGAGTGAAGATTTTTTGCAAAGCCCCGCACATAATTTACATAGTTGAATAAAAGTTAATATTCTATTGGATTTATGTGCGGAACTTTTCGTGAAATTAAAGGAGTGTGATGAGTAGTAGTATTTTTTTTAATTTTGTGTCCTTAATCTATTCGAAACATAAGCAGTATTTGGTAAAAGGGTATTTTTTTTCATAACTACACAAATAAATTATGTGTGGAATTTGTGGCATATTTGATTTTGGTGGTAATTCAGCAGAATGGAAAAACTCTTTAAAACAAAGCATTTCTTTGCTAAAAAAAAGAGGACCAAACAGCGATGGAATTTTTATACACAATCACGTTGGACTTGCACACACACGTCTTGCCGTTATTGATACTTCCGAAGCCGCAAATCAACCTTTTACCGACAACTCAGGCAGATATACTATTGTTTTTAATGGTGAATTTTATAATTATACTTATCACCGCAAAAGATTGCAAGAAAGCGGGTTCACATTTCGTACACAATCGGATACCGAGGTTTTACTTAATCTTTACATCCAAAAAGGTGAAAATTTTTTGAACGAAATTAATGGCTGTTTTGCACTTGCCATCTACGATAACAAAGAAGAAAATTTATTAATTGCACGTGACAGGTTTGGAATAAAACCGCTTGTATTTTATAATGATAATCAGAAAATTATTTTTGCTTCAGAAATTAAAGCTATATTAACTTATGGTATTAACAAATCGTTAAATAACAAAGCACTGCAACTTTATCTTTATTTGAATTATATTCCCGCTCCGCTTACAATTTTTGAAAAAGTTTATAAACTTTTACCGGGACATTATATTAAAGTTAAAAATAATAAAGTTGAAATAAAACAATATTACGCTATAAATCAATCGGTAAACTCCAAAATAACTATTGAAGAAGCAGTAACTGAATTTCGCAGATTGCAGGAAGATTCGGTAAAAAGAAGATTATTTTCAGATGTCCCGCTTGGTACATTTTTAAGCGGAGGCTTGGATTCAAGCATAGTAACTGCAATTGCAGCAAATAATATATCAGGATTAAATACATTTTCAGTTGGATTTAAAGATGATGCTTTTTACGACGAAACATCATCGGCTCAAATAATTGCTAATAAATTTAATACCAATCATACCGTTTTTTCATTGTCGCGAAACGACCTTTTAAACGAAATTACTCATGTTTTAGATTATCTTGACGAGCCATTTGCCGATAGTTCTGCAATTGCAGTTTCAGCTTTAAGTCGGCTCACCCGTCAAAAAGTTACAGTAGCATTATCGGGTGACGGTGCTGATGAGTTACATGCAGGATACAATAAACATTATGCACATTATAAATCTTTAAATTGCGGATTATTTAATCTTGCCGCAAAAGCTTCACTACCTATTTTGAAAGTATTGCCTGAATCGCGTAACTCATTATTTTCAAACAAATTGCGACAAGCTCAACGCTATGCAAAAGGATTAATGGAAAATAACAAAGACCGTTACTGGTACTGGAGCTCGTTTGCCGAAAAAAAATATGTTGATGAATTATTAGTTGACAATAATTCCGATGAATTTGAAAAACAAAGGACAGAAATTTTACAAAATATTAATTCCGATTTTAATTCACTGCTATATACCGACATTAATCTTGTTTTACCAAACGATATGCTTTTTAAAGTTGACATGATGTCT
>PCSS01000169.1:4702-7607 GCA_002771395.1 Bacteroidetes bacterium CG23_combo_of_CG06-09_8_20_14_all_32_9
TTGTAGATTTTATGTTTAGCTTGCCTGCTTCTTTTAAAATTGATAAAACTTCAAGAAAAAAACTTTTGCGTTTGGCTTTTTCAGATATTCTGCCACCGGAAATTTTAGAAAAACCAAAACATGGTTTTGAAATTCCTCTTTTGCCTTGGTTGCGAAATGAACTTAATACAATGATAAATGAATTACTATGTGAATCAGCCATTAAGAAACAAGGGATTTTTAACTTTTCTAAAATTCAAAATCAAAAACTTCATCTGCACAGTGTTAATCCATCAGAAAGCCCCGTTCATCTATGGACACTTTTAGTGTTTCAGGTTTGGTGGAATAAATATTATAATTAATCAATATATTTATTCTATTTATAATAATTATGTAACTTAAAATAAGTATTTTTGCGTATTAAAAATAGAAACAAGGCATAAAAGTAATGAAAAGAATATTACGCATAATAAACAGATTTAATTTAGGCGGACCAACTTACAACGCTGCTTATCTTACAAAATATTTGGGCCCGAAATATGAAACGCTTTTAATTGGTGGAGTAAAAGAAGACAACGAAGACAGTTCAGAATTTATTTTAAATCAGTTAGGTATTGAACCAATCATTATACCCGGAATGCGAAGGTCAATTAACGCTTTTCAGGATTTGGCCGCTTATAATTATATTAAAAGAATTATTAAAGAATTTAAACCCGATATTGTTCATACCCACGCATCAAAAGCAGGAATGTTAGGACGAAAAGCCGCTTTTAGTATGAATGTGCCTGTGGTTGTTCACACATTTCACGGTCATATTTTTCATTCATATTTCAACAAACTAAAAACAAAAGTATTTATTAATATTGAACGGTTGCTTGCAAAAAAAACTTCAGGAATTATTGCAATAAGCCAACTTCAAAAAGAAGAATTGTCTTATGTTTACAATATTGCAGAAGCTTCAAAAATTACTGTTATCCCATTAGGATTCGATTTATTCAGATTTCACGATAATCAAACTGAAAAAAGATACGTTTTTAGAAAAGAAAATTATTTAGATGATGATGAAATTGCAGTTGGAATAATAGGAAGACTTGTTCCGGTAAAAAATCATTCACTTTTTGTAGAAGCGATTGCCAGGGTCAAGCAAACTACCGGTAAAAAAATCCGCGGTTTTATTATTGGTGACGGTCAATGCCGTACTGATATAGAAAAATTGGCTCATAACCTGAACCTTGTTATTGCTCCTAATGGAAGTACAACTTTAAAACCAGATATTAGATTTTCGAGCTGGATAAGAAAAGTTGATTATGCTTATGCAGGTCTTGATATTGTAACTCTTACATCAAATAACGAAGGCACACCTGTTAGTTTAATTGAAGCTCAGGCATCGTGTAAACCTATTGTTTCTACAAATGTTGGCGGAATTTCTGACATAGTTGTTCCGGGTGAAACAGCGCTTTTATCGGAAAGCAGCAACAAACCGGCATTTATAGAAAATCTTGAAAAATTAATCACACAACCGGAACTTAGAAGAAAAATGTCGGAAAAAGGATGGGCATTTGTTGGTAAGCAGTTTCATTATTCAAGATTGGTAGATGATACAGCAGCATTTTATGAAAAACTTTTACATTAGAGGGGTTCTAAAAATAAGATTTTTCGAGGCGGACAAAATTTTAAAACCGGAGTAGAGACACACGTCCGTGTGTCTCTACTTTTAAAAAACAATTAATATGTGAGTAATTTTAAAATTAAAGTCCAACAAAGAAAAAGCGATTTTAGAAGTCCCGAAAAATATCTTAATTTCGTGCCGTTAAAAAAGATTATTCAAAAACCCTTAATACCCTATTCATGAGATTTAAATTTTGGAACAACATCGGTGGCTGGTTAGCTTTTGTAATCTCGGCCATTGTTTATTTAATGACAATTGAACCTACCACAAGTTTCTGGGATTGCGGTGAATTTATTGCTACTGCATTTAAACTTGAAGTGGGACATCCCCCGGGAGCTTCTTTCTTTATGCTTATAGCAAGGTTTTTCTCACTTTTTGCAAGCGACAATGCCCATGTTGCCATGATGGTAAACGCCATGTCGGGTTTGTTTAGTGCACTCACCATTTTGTTTCTTTTTTGGACCATTACCTATTTTGCAAAAAGAATGTTGTTAAAAGATGGTGAAATGACTTCCGGGAAATTGGTTGCAATTATCGGTAGCGGTTTAGTAGGCTCGCTGGCTTATACTTTTTCCGACACTTTCTGGTTTTCGGCTGTTGAGGGTGAAGTTTACGCCTCGTCATCGTTATTTACGGCTCTTGTTTTTTGGCTAATAACCAAATGGGATGCCGTTGCCGACCAAAAATATTCGAACCGATGGATTGTACTTATTGCATTTTTTATGGGGATTTCTATCGGTGTTCATTTATTAAATTTGCTTGCAATTCCTGCCATCGTATTTGTAATTTATTTCCGCAAATTTAAACATTCAACAAAAGGAGTTATATATGCTTCTTTAATTTCTGTGGTTTTGCTTGGCACAATAATATACGGTATTATTCAGGGTGCATTTAAAGTAGCATCATGGTTCGAACTTGGTTTTGTAAACGGCTTGGGAATGAACTATAATTCAGGGCTTTTATTTTACGCTCTTTTATTAGTTGTTTTAATTGTAGCAGGAATTTATGTTACCACCAAAGAAGTTTCGGCTTTTTTGCGGGCAACGGTTATTACTCTTCTGCTTTTTTTTGCAGGTGTGCCTCTTATGATTAACAGCATTCTTTTCTGGATTGTTTTTGTTCCCGCAATTTTGGCCGTATTATATTATGTGAAAAGTTTAAAACCAATTTTAAATGCCTTAGTTTTAAGTATTGCTATGATTCTTATAGGTTATTCAACCATTGCCATGATTGTTATCAGGTCAACCGTTGATACTC
>PCSS01000057.1 GCA_002771395.1 Bacteroidetes bacterium CG23_combo_of_CG06-09_8_20_14_all_32_9
CTTGTTCGGTGTTCGTTATTTATTAAATTTATCCTTAAATTAGTGACATTACCTTATACCCTATACCTTTATACCTTATATCTGAAATATCAAATTTTAAAATTCTGATATTATTTTTCAAGTTTTTCAACATTACGGACAGACACTAATTAGAATCTGTCTGTAAAGTATAGAGTCTGAAATAGAATGTTTGAGTTTGAGGCCCTGTTGAATATTTGCATTCGCAAATTCTACAGGGTAAACTTGCGAAGCTTTGAAAATCAAGGAGTTTATTTTTGTAAATGACTGTTTTCAAAACAAGTTTACCCCGTAGCGAAGCATACTGGGGCGTAACGAAAAAATCGGACATTATAGACAGACTCAAATTACTGAAGTATAAATTTATACGTTATAGTGCCTTTTTGAAGCTCGGCAGCATCGGGGTTTGCATCAAATTTTGCTTTCAGTGCGGCATTATAAGCGGCATCCAAATATTTTTTACTTAAAAGTGTTGAGCCTTTAATACCGGCAGTTGCCCTAACAATAATTCCGCTGCGGTCAACAAAAATCTCTACTACTACTTTTCCCTGTTCATTTCCGGGATAATTTGGTTTAGGTAAAACCCCTTTAATTTTTCTTCCAGCAAGACTATATGAGTTTCCCTGACCATTAGTGCCAACGTAACTTTTTGCATTCGGGTCGCCATTGCTATCACCCTTATTGCCAACACCTTCTGTATTACCCTCATTGTTAGAGTTATTCCCCTGATTTACAGGGAACAAAGCATTTTGATTAACTTGTTGCTGTTCCTCCTGAGTTTGATTATTTACTTGCTGCTGTTCTTGATTTACATTGTTTTGTTTGATAACCGCTGCATCTTCAATGTTTTGTGTAAGTATGCCTTCCTTATTATTTTGAGAAACTGTTTGCTGTTCCTGTTGATTTGGTTCTGTAAGTCCGAAGCCATTTTCGGTTGTACCAAAATTTATTGCAATTCCCTGTTCTTCCGGAAGTGGTAGCGGAGTATATAAACCAAGAAAAACTAACAATATTATTATTGCACCGTGAAAAAACAATGAAACTAATAAACTGTATCTGTTTCTGGCAGTTGCTTCCATTTTAATTTGCAGTTGTAGCTAAAATTAATTTATATTTATTGTCCTTAGCAATGTTCATTACTTTTACAACTTCTTCAATAGGAACCGATTTATCTGCATGAAGTGAAATTGTAGGTGCATCGTCAGGATTTGAAACAGTACCAAGTTTTTGCTGCAGGTAACGTTCCAGATTTTCGTATCCAATATTTTGTGTTTCAACATAAAACTGTAAATCCGGAGTAATAGAAACTGTTGTAACTGGTTTATTCGCCTGAACCTGATTGTCGCTTTTTGGTAATAGCAGTTTTAGTGCGTTTGGTGAAATAAGAGTTGAAGTTATCATAAAAAAAATGAGCAACAGAAACACCAAATCTGACATTGTTGCTGCATTAAATGCAAGATTTACCTTATTTTTTGTTCTGATTGACATATAAAAATTACTTTATCGGTTCGTTCAATAAGTCCATAAATTCTGTTGTACGTGCTTCAAGAATATAAACGATATGTTCTACTCTTGTAACTAAATAATTATATGCGAGATAAGCAATAATTCCAACAATCAAACCTGCAACAGTTGTAACCATTGCTTCGTAAATACCGCTTGAAAGAAGAGTAATATCAATGTTATTACCTGCATTTGCCATATTATAAAATGCACGAACCATACCTGTAACTGTTCCTAAAAACCCAAGCATTGGTGCAGCGCCTGCTGAAGTCGCTAATAAAGGAAGTCCTTTTTCAAGGCCGCTTACTTCAAGTTTACCGACATTTTCTATTGCGGCATTTACATCATTAAGTGAGCGTCCTATGCGGCGAATTCCTTTCTCAATCATTCTTGCAACAGGCGAATTTTGAGATTTGCATAATGCAATGGCGTTATCAATTTTTCCATCAGAAATATATTCTTTTATGTTATTCATAAAGTTATAGTCTTCTTTTCCAGCATTGCGTATTGCAATAAATCTTTCGATAAAAACATATATCGAAATAACAGATAATAAAGCAATTGGTATCATTACCGGACCACCTTTAAGGGTTAAGTCCCACAACGACAATGTTAATTGTTCTGTTGTTTTTTGTACTGCTGTTTGAACAGCCGGTTGTGAAATAATCTGTAAAAATATCATAATCTATTTTAGGTTTTAAAAAAAGTTAAAATTAAACATTATAAAAGAACGTTGAATTTATATAATTTATTTTTTATTAACAATGATTTGTTAATTGCGTTTTAATATGATGGATTTTTTGTAACTGTTTATCAATATGTTGCTCAATAATATTATAACACTGGCAAATAGGTACCAGTAAACATAGTTTGCAAAAAAACATTTTTTATGTAAAATTACATAACTTTATAAATATTTGTTCGTACAAAATAGAAACTGTCTCATTAAAAAAAATCATTATTATGAGAAAATTATTATTCATTTTCTTTTGCTTTTCCCTTTTATGTGCTACGGAAATAAAGGGGCAAACCAACAACGTACCTTTTACCCTTGACGACAGGGACAGAATAATAAGGTTAGAAGAAAAAGTTGAATCATTACGAAATGAAATGAATGCTAAATTTGAAGTACAAAATGATAAAATAAACGAAATTAAAACTTTTTTATTCTGTGTCCTTAATTTATATGTCGGTTAACCGTTAATAATAGTTAATATCGGTTAAGATCGGTTAAGATCGGTTACTATTGTAAACGTTATTAATTGTTATTAACCTTTCTTAACCGTTTATTAACCTTATAAGGACACACAAGGGAATGATTATATTTAAGGTTAAGGTTGATGTTAAATGATGAGATTAAGAAAGATTGAAACTATTACCCCATTGAAGTACGAATTAAGTACGAAGTTAGGAATTATGAATTGAGAACGAAGTTACGAATTTCGTAGTTCGTTAGCCCGCCCCGTTGGATAACTTAAATTCACCCCGTAGAATAAACCTTGTTTTCACGGTATAAGTGTTAAAAGAATTATTCAACGGGGTAAATGAGTGGTGAATAAAAAAATGATAAAACACACTGTTATAATGATTTGAAATATATTTTTAAAATTCTTGCAAAAAAATGAAACAATTTTTTAAACAAATCGTATAATAATTAAAAATTATTAATACATTTCGGGCAACTTTGTAAGAGAAAAAACGTCTTAACATAAAATAGAAATGAAACTGTCTCCCTTCTCTGTGAGCAGAGAGAGGTTGGCGATGAGTATAAAAAGATAAAACGCTTTGTTATAATGACTTGAAATATATTTTTAAAATTCTTGCAAAAAAACGAAACAATTTTTTAAATAAATCATATAAAATAACAAGGGTAACATCAAATATTATGTACACAACATCGCCATATTATAATAATATTCAGGGAAAGCTGAGGATTGCATTTACTGACCCGCAGTCAAAAATTTTAGCTGAAGTAATAACTATCGCCTATAATGACCTTGTGAAAACCAGTGATTTCAACGAGTTGAAAGGAATCGTAAAAGAACTTGCTGATGCGCAAAAACGCACTGAACATAAAGTAGAAGAACTCGCCGAAGCCCAAAAACGTACTGAATTTTCGATTCAACAGCTCACAAGTGCAGTAAACAAAACCAACCAGGACTTGGGCGGGCTTTCCGACAGTGTTGCGTATTCTTTAGAAAATGAAGCATATAGAATGTTGCCTCAATATCTTCTTCAACACTATCAAATAAAAATTTCCTCTAAAATGATAAGAACAGAAATAAATGAAGAAGAGATAAACATTTTCGGCATAGGAACAAAAGACGGAAAAGAAATACTGCTCGTAGGAGAAGTGGCATTAAAACTACTGAATACGAAAAAATTCGTACAATTAGACAGAAAAATTAAAGTGGTTCAGAAAATTCATAATAATAAAGAAATTTTTAAATTACTGATTACGCATTATGCAAAGCCATCAATTATAGAAAAGGCAAAGCGGGAAAATATTACAGTTATTCAAAGTTTTGAGTGGTAACCTGTGAAAGCATGAATTTAAAAGAGAAATATTAAAACAATAAACATCAAACATTCTTTGATATGAAACTCTTCTTAAATATAAGCATACTAATCTTGATAATCTTCCTTGCGCAAAATGCTGGGCTTTTTGCACAGACAACCGAACAGCCCGGTTAGGAAAATAAGGAAATAAAGGAAGCCCAAAAGTATGCAATGAAAAAAGTAACGCCGATTGATGATATTACATTTGAAGTAATAGATATTGAAAACGATTTTACATACCCCAGATAAGAAAACAAAAACTGGTGAAATTTTGTTTCTGAGAGGTTGGTGGTGAGTAAAAAAATGATAAAACGCTTTGTTATAATGACTTGAAATATATTTTTAAAATTCTTGCAAAAAAATGAAACAATTTTTTAAACAAATCGTATAATAATGAAAATTATTAATACATTTCAGGCAACTTTGCTAAGAAAAAAAACGTCTTTAATAAAATAATTATTTTGAAAACAATTTTACATATCATAAAAAAGAAACCGAAAGCCAGTATGCGGAGAACGGAGAAATTAAATCTGCAAA
>PCSS01000160.1 GCA_002771395.1 Bacteroidetes bacterium CG23_combo_of_CG06-09_8_20_14_all_32_9
CCCTATAAATTAAAAATGCAGATATTACTGACGGTCTTTATGGCAAATAAATAATTTGAAATCTGAAATTTTTCAACAATCAAAATGTATAAATTTATCCCGTGTACAATATAATAATTATTATTATCTTTGAACTATAAAAAATGGGGGGATAAGTACATGGTGTTTATCATCAGTTATGAAATTAATCATTATTAATAATATTTTAAATATCAAACAATTATAAGAAATAAATGTATGAAGATATTAGGGGGTTTATATACAACTGGAGGTGTACATACCCATACGTTATAGGCAACCCCAAAAACGACAGAACATTGATTAACTTTGCAAAAACAAATTACTATGAGAAAAATTACAATCACATTAATTACCCTGCTGACAATTATTAGCAATATAAAAGGACAGCCAGAAACTATTTGGCAATTACTAATGGACGGTTCTATTATTCGTTGGGCATACTCAGGGGGAGACGAATTTAATGGGACTGAATTAGATTACTCTAAATGGAATGATTGTTTTGATTGGGGTTGCGACCAAAATTCACCTATCGGATATTTTATGCGAGGAAATAGTCATCATATACTTGACAACGGTATTTTAAAACTAGTAACAAAATATGAACCTGGCAACTATGAAATATGGCACTGGGATGCTAATGGGAATTTTTATACAACGCAAGAGCACAGAGACTATACATCAGGAATGATAGTAGCAAAACAAAAATATAAGTACGGATTATTTGAAATTCGTTTTAAACTCCCTGTTGGAAAAGGATTGTGGCCTGCATTTTGGCTTTACGGGGGGAATCCTAATGAAGAATTTGATATTTTTGAGTATATCGGTGAAACACCAAATAAAATTCATATTGACATGCATTGTCCTGATGGTTGTGACAACTATAATCCAAGTGGATTATATCCGTATGACTTTGGAGGATGGGTTACTGCAAGTGGCAATTTTTCTGACAGCTTTAATGACATGATGGGAGAATGGGGACCTGGCGCCTGCTTTTGGTATTTAAACTCACAAGAATTTGCAGTTTGGTGGGGTGACTTAAATTATCAAGGTTACCTTATTGCAAATATGGGAGTTGATGATGGAACATTTTCGCCTGGACCTGATAATACAACTCCACTTCCTGCATATTTTGAGATTGACTTTATCCGAGTATGGACTCGTCTTGATTGTGAAAAAACTATTACTATCTCAAATTATAATCAATCCTTAACTGACCCAACTGTTATTACTGGACAAAATATTAATGTTTCAAACATGACACTTAATCAGGGACAATCATTAAAATTGATTGCTACAAATGAAATTACTATTGAACCTAATACAATCATAGAGGGAGATTTTGAAGCAAAAATAGTTGAATGTCCCGGTCCTCAAAAAAATCTAATCAATGAGAATAATTCCGATAGTGCATTAAAAATTGTTTCAGAAAATTCACCGGACAGTATCAATAAATATAAAGATGTATCTTCTACAATTGAAAATCCTCCATTACTTTACACAAAAATATTCCCTAATCCAACAGAGGGGAAAATTACTATTGAGTTTAACGGAAAAATAGAACGAAATATAAAAATTGAGTTTATTAATTCAACTGGACAAATTGTCTTTTCAAAAGATAATATCACGGAAAAGAGTTTAAACATTGATATTTCGCATTTTCCAAAAGGAATTTATTTTCTCAAAGGAACTTTTGGAGATAAATCAGTTTCAGATAAAATAATTCTTAACTAATGAATAGACGAAAAATATTTTTGATATTTGTTATTGGATTAATATCCATTTCAAATAAATTATATAGTCAAGATCGTATCAAAAGAACTCTTCAATTTTCTGCTCGTTATACTTTTTATTACAACTATAAAGTAGCACATCATTCACCTGTGTTTTCAATTGAGTTTAATAAACATAATTTTTATTTAGGACCAGAATATTCTTTAATTTTAAAACCAATTAAAGGTGACCCTGTTAACATTTATGAAAAAAAATCGTTTGGTATTAATTTAGGTTATAGATATTTTTTTAGTGAGCAATCAAAAAAATTGAAAGTATTTAGTCAATTTAATTTTGCAATTTTTCAAATAAAATATAAAGAATATCAACTTGGTCCACCCTTTGTTACAGAGCATAATAATTTAATTATTGAAAATACAGTGACACTTGGTATTGACTATAATATTTGGAATAATATCCACATATTTTCTGGAGGAGGTATAGGTTCTTTCGGTGGTTTCTTTTTAATAATTGATGCTTTTACACCTTCAAGCTATATTGGGATTGAATATAAATTTTAAACTATATAATGATGGCAACAGAAGGGTATGCCTATAACATGCGTTTGCTGTCAGTGGCGGGACAGTGGCTCGTATGACGGAGAAGTAATAAATTTAAACAGCAGTGCTTCGTGGAAAGTGCAGTGCTAAACATCGCCACCGAACAGCAACCGCTAAACGTTATGTTTAATTGCCTCTTTTATTTTAATTACGTTCAGAAAAACATTATCTTTGTATAAAATTATAAAGACATGAATATTACAGCTGACATTACAGGAATTGAATACAAAGTATATTTTGCAAATGAATTAAAGAAATGGGGCTTTAAAGACTTTGATATAAATAAAATTCCAGCATCTTGTTTAATTACAGACAAGAAAAAATCTTTTGCAGTTTCAAAATGGGTTTCGCCTAAAAGGACACGTTCATACCCTTTTGAAAGAGTTTACAATACTCTAAATATTTCAAAGAAAATTACGGTTATACCAATTATTAAAGATGAAGGGGCAGAAGGTGACAGAGATTTTGTTCAGTGGGATACAGTTTCTCTAATGAGTTTGCTTGATGTTTATGTAATTTTTGCCTATTATAACAAGGCATCAAAGCATAGATCAAGAAAAGACAAAATTACAAATCAGCAATTTGACAACACATACGTTTTAAGCAAAATAAAGGAAATTAGCACTTATCACAGTTCTGCATTACATTGGAATCTTAAAGAAATAAATACAAATTTATCATCAATAATTGACAAAGTTAAAAAATCATACAATCAAATTGAAAGAAAGACTGGCATAAAATTTCACAGTGCAAAAGGATTGACGGATTTTAAAAAGCAATTTGAGGAAGATGTTAAAAATTTCATGAATATCTCTCGTAAAAAAGCAAGAGAAGCAGCAAACAGAGAACAAAAAACACGACAGCCCAAAGAAATACTTCAAACACTAACAAAATCAACTATTACTATAAAAAATTATTTAGGCGGTCTCTACTTTTTGACCACTGATGAAATTTTAATAAAAAGTAAAACAATTTCTTTAATTGAAAGTAAGCACAGCAAATCTGCCTTATTGCCGAGCAAAAGCGATATAAAAGACGGTTTGCTTAAAATGATTTTATACTCTAACCTTTCAAATGTTAAGGTTGACAATATAAGCTACAAACCTATTCCAATATTACAACTTACTTCAACCAAAATAAAGGGCTGCATATTATCAACTGACTTAAAAGCAAAAATTGATAAGTTTATTATCGCAAATAAATTAAATACTAATCAGAAAAGCAACTTAGATAAACTCATCCAAGAAGCAAAAACAAATGGATTTGTAATTATAATTCAAAAAAGTTAGTTATGATTAAAAGTCCATTACGATATCCGGGTGGTAAAAGCAGAGCAATTGATTTAATATCTACACTCATTCCAAGCTATGATGAATTTCGTGAGCCATTTGTTGGTAGAGGTTCTTTGTTCGTTTATTTAAAACAAAAATTTTCTGATAGAAAGTATTGGATAAATGATTTGCATTTTTCATTATTCAAGTTTTGGGAAAAGTGCCAAACAAATGTTGATGATATTATTGACCAAGTATTAAAATGGAGACATGAATTTGAAACTGGAAAGGAATTGCATCGTTTTTTAACTAACAATATTGAAAAATTTAGTTGCATTGAAAAAGCAAGTGCATTTTTTGTATTAAATCGCATTACATTTTCGGGGACAAGTGAAAGCGGAGGGTATTCAGAATCAGCATACAATGGACGATTTACATGTTCCAGTATAAAAAGGGTGAAAGAATTATCAACAATTCTTCACGACACAAAAATTACAAACTTGGATTATCAAAATGTTGTTGAAGCAACCGGCGAAAATGTATTTATTTTTCTTGACCCTCCTTATTATTCTGCGACTAAATCCTCGCTTTATGGTAAAAATGGTAACTTACATAAATCATTCGACCATTACAGATTTGTTGAAGTAATGAAAAACTGTAATCATAAATGGCTTATCACCTATGACGACTGCGAATTTATCCGAAATTTATTTTCATTTGCTAACATAATAAACTGGAATTTAACATACGGAATGCGAAACCAGACACCGACTTCCGACCAAAACGGTAAAGAATTATTTATATCAAACTATTTGGAAAGACTACCTAATAATAATCAATTAAGTTTTCTATTTGAACCGAATGCAAAATATCAGACAAAGGAAAATAGA
>PCSS01000274.1 GCA_002771395.1 Bacteroidetes bacterium CG23_combo_of_CG06-09_8_20_14_all_32_9
TCAATCTCATTCCTTAACCTCAACCTTAAATAGAATCATTCCCTTGTGTGTTTAAAAATTAATCATGGGTGTTTCATTATTTCAAATCAATTTTAATTCCCTCATTTTCCAAAAACACTTTGCAGTAGCATTAATATCAGATATTGCGTTATGTGCGTCTTTAAAGTCTTTGCCAAATAATTTTATGTGCAACTCCGATAATTTTGGCCATTTATAACCATAGGGTCCTGGTAATCTACAATAATCCCTAGAAGAGCGCATAGTGCAAAGCCGTGATTTATTAAAAAGTTTGCTTGTAATTTGTTTTCGGAATAGTTCAGCACCAACAATTTTTTCATCAAAACTTATGTTGTGAGCAATAATGTTCTCTGCTTTTTCAACTTGTTCATTAAACAAATTTAACACATATTCTAAGTCTTGTCCCTCTTTAATTGCCTTTTCAGTTGTAATTCCATGAATTTTTGAAACTTCTTTTGGAATAGTATAACCTTCGGGCTTAATAATAAATTCTTTCGATTCAATTTTATTCCGATTAGAATCATAAACAAGCCATGCAATTTGCACCATTCTTGGCCAGTTGTTAATATCACTAACAGGAGCCTTGTAATTTTTTGGAACTCCAGTGGTTTCGGTGTCAAAAAATAAATACATAATTTTATTTAGTTTAAAATAAGCCTACAAGTTTTTAATTATTATTTATAGACTGCAATAATAATACTTTATTTGTTACTATTCACCCCTCCTTGTTTTTCCTCGTCATTATTCCACCGAAGTACGAATTTTTTATTCACCCCGTTAAATACTGTTTTTTCAAAAATTACTACAGCCAATTTGCGAAATATTTAACGGGGTAAATATTTTTTTCGTACTTCGATGGGGGTGAATAGTTACCTTTATTTTTAAACTGTCAACCGTATTATTGCAGAATGGTAGCGTGGATGCTTTGAAGAGTTCACTCACCTTTGAGTAAAGTAAAACCTCACTTTTTCTTTTTAAGTTTTATTTGTTTTAATATCCTTTCAAAATACATTTCAAAAGTTTCTTCTGCATTTATAGGGAAGTTTTTAAGAGCGTTACCAACTGTATCTAATAATTCATTGTAACGCTGGAAGTTTTTTTCCAGCACTTTTTCATCTCCTGTTTCCCAGTATTTTCCTTCATCAATCAATTTAAATTCGCTGAAGTATTTACCACTAAGATATTTAAGCAGATGAATAACAATTTTATGTACCTCTATCCCGGCATACTGAGTTTTTGTTGAGAGCATGTAAAGATACCGTTGTTCCTCTTTATTTTTTGAGTCGCAGTAAAATTTAAGATTTACTATACTACTCATCTTACCGTTAGAAAGAAAACAAAGAGAAATTGTTTCGCAGCCAGGTGGTGTAACATCAATTCCGTATATCTCATCGTTATACGGGTTATCAAAACTTTTTTTAGGAAAATTTCTTTCGAAAACATAGTAACTCCATTGATAAATTTTTGCAATGTCTTCCACTTCTTCAATCATTGCCTGTAATGAGGCATTTGGATTAAAACTGCCGCTGTAGTGTATGCTTAGTCCCATAAGTTTATTTTTTTAAAAAAAATATATCGGGTTCTATACTTAATTCTAATTTCCGCACAAAGTTAAAAATTAATTTATTTGTAACTCAGCGACTCTAAAAATTATCTCGCAAAGTCGTTTACACCGTTAGATAATCCTTATATAAGCGGTATAAAATCTGAAATCTTAAATCTGAAACATATTATTCAATCTTTTCAATTTTCATTAAATCAGTGTAAAGCAACCAACCTTCTATATTTGTGTAATTCATTTCTTCAAGTAAATTAACATATTGCTTTACTTGATTTTTATGCTTTTGAAGTTCTGCCAACCCTGTTTTATAATCAATTATAACAACTTTTCCATCTCTAAAAATTACGCGGTCGGGACGTTGAAATCTTCCGTTTTTAACAATAACCGCTGTTTCGGTCAGGACTTCGTTTTGCCTGCTAAACCATTCTCCCACCTCAGGAATTTGAAAAAGTTGGTTGAGCATAGTTATCAGATGTTTTTGCTCGTCAGCAGAAATTTTTTCTTTTGTGCAAAAACTCTGTAGTACCTTCTCTGCTTCGTCTGCATACTTTACTGACGCTAAAATTTTATGAAGAAGTATCCCGTATTTAATTTTTTTGTCAGTTTCACTGCTAATTGTGCCAAAACTATTGTCGGCAACAAGAATTTGAGTATTAAAAGTACTGAATTTTCCTGAAGTTGAAATACTTTTAAAATTATTTTCACTTTCTGTAACTATTGTTATGATTTCATTAATATCGCCAACTTCAAAAACCTGAGTATCTTCGTTTAAAAAAGAACTTAATTTTGATTTATTTCCATTAACAGAAAATTCAGTATTGGAACGCAAACTATCATTAATTAATTGATTTACATAAACAGTTGTTGTTTTTTTACTTACCGGGCAAGCAATTTCCAAAACAGTTTTGGCACGTGTAGTTGCAACATACAATAAATTTATATTATCAACCACCGAACGTAAAACCTCTTCAAAATAATCGCTTGCAAAGTACGAGTGCTGCATATCTTTATTAAAAACAACCGGAATTACAGGCAATTTGTTAAAAGGCTCTTTGTTGCATTTGCACCATAAAACTGACTGGTGTTTTGATGGAGTCATTGACCAATCGGGAAAAGGAATAACAACAGCCTCGTATTGCATACCTTTTGATTTATGAATTGTAACAATTTTTACAGATTCTTTTTCGTCTGTCATAGAGACTAATTGCTTATCTCCATTTTCTTTCCACCAGTCAGCAAAAGTTTCGGGACTTGCAAGCGGTTTCATTGAAAAATCGCGAATACAATCCAGAAAATTCAAAATAAAAGGTATTTCATCAATAAACAAATACAAATCAAAAATATTTATAAACTGTTCAACCATTTCGTAAAACGATAGTTGAGTTGAATTTACAAATTCAGGGTTTTGTAATTCGGGAATAATATTTTTTAAACTGTTGTTAAACCATGTTTCAGGATTTTGCCTGCTTTTTTTAAGATAAATGTTATATTCGTTTAGCAATAACCCGACATTAATTAAGTCGTTAGAATTTACGGTATAACGAATAAGTGAGACTAAAAAATTTACCGCTCCCGAAGCCGTTAATGCAAGCGATTCGCCTGATATTACACGAAAATTTTTGCAAGGATGAATGCCATCTTCATTTTTGAAATTAAACAACGTAGAAAACACTTGGGGGATAATTTTATTTTCTCTTACTAAAACGGCAATATCTCTGATTCCTTTATTCCACAAGCGAAAAACGGTTTCGGGGAGCCATTCATCATAAACTTTTTTGGCAAAACCATCTTTATCAAAAAAAGAAACCTTAATATATCCGTTATTTTCATAATGTTTTTTAGGAATTTTCTGCTGATGACCTTTATACAGAGATTTAATTCTTGTTCTCTCGTTTTCGTCTTCAATAATTTCAGATGCAAGCTCTGGCAAAATGGAGTAAAGTGCATTATTAAAAGCAATAATATTTGGTTTGCTGCGATAGTTTTCACCTAATGTAATTATCCCGGGATTAAATTTTTCAAAATCTTTTTGCAGCGAAGTAGCGAGCATTTGCCAATCGCTGTTGCGCCAACGGTAAATTGATTGTTTTACATCTCCTACAACTAAATTGTCAAAACTCTGGGCAATACTGTTTTCTATAAGAGGCAGAAAGTTTTTATATTGAAGTTGAGATGTATCCTGAAATTCGTCAATCATAAAATGTTTAAAACGAGTGCCCGATTTTTCGTAAACAAAAGATGCTCCGTCGTTTCCGATAATTCCCGATAAAAACATAGGTATTTCGGATAAAAGAAAATAACCATTACGATTTGTATAGTTTTTAGCTTCGCGTGCTATTTCGGACAATAAACCGAGATGATAAAGGTTTTTTAGAATAAGATTTGCCGAATTAAATCCGTATTTATTAAGAGCGATATAACTCAAAGCATCTTCCAATAACCGCTTTAGCGTTGTTACGCAAAAATTTTCTACTTCCGCTTTCCTTTTTGCAGAGCCGGAATACCATTTACTGTTACCGGCAATAATTTGCAAATATTTCTCCCTGGAATTTGTTTGTACTGCATCAAATTTAATATCATCGGTAAGTTTTGAAAGTTTATATAAATAGTTTGCAAAACCACGGCTGCCACCTGCAAAATCTGAAATTTCAAACCTTGCCTGCTCAATTTTTTGAATTGCTGTTTCTCCAATATTTTTAAGATGAGTAATAAATTCCTTTTTAATGTTTTTTAATTCAGTGCAGTAATTATTAAGAAAAACTTTATCGGATATTTTATTAAATAGTTCTTCCTGGTGTTCCGAAAACCTTTCACGAAAAATTTCTTCCCCACTGTTTACCAACTCTTCTTCAATTCTATAGTTTTTACCATCATCAATCTTATTGTTAATTAATTGCATAAGCCAATTGGTAACCGGATTGTTAGGTTCAAGGCTATCAATCATTTGTTTTACAGCTTCATTAAGAACTTCTTTATCATCAATTAACAAAGTAAAATTAAATTTAATATCAAGTTCGTATAACAACGCTCTGAAAATTTTTTGAAAGAAACTGTCGATTGTTGATATCGAAAAATTTGAATAATCGTGAAGTATTAGACTGAAAGCCCGTTTTGCATTTTTCCTTACATCATTTTCAGAAAGTTTACATTCATTTATTAAATATTCTAAATGGTTAGATTTTTTATCAGAAGAAAGTAAATGCAATTCGCTTAAAATTCTTTCTTTCATTTCGTTGGTTGCCTTGTTGGTAAAGGTAACGGCAAGAATATTACGGTAAATTAACGGGTCTTTAATAACGAGGCGAAGAAATTCGCGGGCTAATGTAAACGTTTTACCCGAACCTGCTGAAGCTTTGTATATTTTTAAAGTTTGTTCGTTGTTCATTGTTTGTTAGTTTTAAGTTTCATCTCCCTGCCCCCTTCGCTTACACACAAGCCATCACACAAGGGGGACTTAGCACCGGAAAATCTCAAATTTCAAATCTGAAATGGTTTATTGTTAATAAGGGTATGGGGTGAACAAAACTTCGTATTCGTAAGTAAGCATTTTCTTTTCGCCGGCGTTAAGTGTTACCCCTAATAAATACTGAAACTTGTCAGAGCAATCAGCACAAAAATCATTTTTAGAAATTTTGTTTTCATATTATTTTTGTCAGTGATTATACGCCGCACTTTTAAAAATTTATTTTTATTCAATTTCCAATACGCAAATTTATAATAATTTTAATTCATAAACACATACCTGATAAAAAATTTTAAAAAGTTATCAACAGTCGTTAATATGTGGTTAAAATTCAGGTGTAATAAGAAGATTGTACTCAGACCTGACAGGTTTTGCTACCCGCATGCCGGCACACAAACCTGTATGGTCTTGCTTTATAATTACTCCCAATTTTTTGGAGTGCGTTTGCCTTTTTTACCGCTGGGTTTGGGTGGCTGTAAACCAAAATCCTTTAATACCTGGCTGCGTAAGCCATAAAAACCCTGCATCAGGCGTTGCGCCGCTGCAAGCTTAGTTACAGCATTTTTCAATTGGGCATCGTAATCCTTATGTTTCTGGTTGGCAAGCGCCTGTGCTTTTTCGTAAGTTCCACGAATATCTTCGAGGCTTTGTTTCTGGTTACGAATGACCATTTCTTTTAAAGTAGCCGGAAAATCGGTTTCTCCGGAATGAATCTTGATGCCATCGGCTAATGCTTCGAGCCCTTCGGCAACACTTGTAAATTCTTTACTTTCTTTTAGAGGCATAATTTTGATTTTTTAAAGGTTAATATTAAATTCAACATTGCAAAAATAGATATTTTAAACCTATAAAAAAATATTTTATGTATATTTTTTTCATTTCAGCCAGGGAATTGTAATTAACTTGCTACGAATTACAATAAACAGGCAGGGAATTGCAATAACTTTGCTCCCAATTGTAATAAACAGGCAGGGAATTGTAATAACCTTGCTCCCAATTGCATTAAACAGGCAGGGAATTGCAATAACCTTGCTCCCAATTGCAATAAACAGGCATGGAATTACAATTTTCTTGCTCCGAATTGTAAATATCAGGCAGGGAATTACAAAAATTAACTAAAAATTGATATTGCAGACAAACTTTATTTATTATTCTTTTTATCTTTGTAATATTTATTACAATTCTAATTCTAAATTATTAATGAATAAACTATTATATTATATTTTTTTAACCGTTTTTTTTGGAGCGTGTTCGGGCATTAAGGTAGTTAATGTAAAATACGCCGAAAAAATTCCAAAAAATTATTTGGTTTATGCACTTCCGCGCAGTGTATTGGCGATTGATGTTGAAGTAACCGAAATCCGCACTTTACGAGGTCCTTATTATGAATATTCCGAAAAATATATGGGCATTAAAGATGTTTCACAAACCAACCGCTCGGAATATTTTATTTCAAATGCTGATGTATCGCTAACTGCCGAGCCCGATTCAAACAACTACTATTTTATTTTTCCCAAAGGGAAATCAAGTATTAAAAGCCTAAATCTTACCGAAAACGGCATATTACTTTCTATAAACAGCAAAAAACCTGATGTTAAAATTCCTGCTGTTTCTAAAAATGCAATATCTAACCAACAACCTTTTCCTTCTGTTATATTTACAGAACTATCACAGAAAGATTACATCAAAGAACACATTGATACCACGTGGAAACAAGTAAAAATTGATACTAATTGGGTTCGTGTGCCTGTACAAAAAAAGACGATTGAAGCCATTACTTTTGAAGACAAAGCCAAAGAGGCGGCACATCACATTATGCGTCTGCGTAAAAGATTATTCAAACTTTTATCGGGAGCTTATAACAAAGTTCCTGATATAAAATCGTCTGATGTAATTGTTAGCGAGCTTCGCAAAGAAGAAGAAGAATACCTCTCTCTTTTTATTGGAAAAACTTTTACGCGCAAGTATAATTATCGTTTTTACTACAGTCCTGCTATTCAGAACTGCGGAAAACAAGAAGTGCTTGCATTTCTTAACACCGAAAAAGGTCTTTCTGCCGAAAAAAGCGGTAAAGTCCTGCCACTTACTCTCGTAATTAATCGCAACGGAAACCTTTCGCAATTAGATACTGCTATAAGTAAATTCAAAAAAACTACTGCCAAACAAGGAATTGTTTATAGAATTCCCGAACTTGCCACAATTAATATATCGCTTGGAAACAATTCTATGTTAAAAAAACAATTTCCCATTGCCCAGTTTGGCATTTTAAACAGCATGCCATGCAAGTCGCTGAAAGGTAAAAACAGCACGGTTGAATTTGACCCGTTAAGCGGTAATGTTGTGAAAATAGGTTATTAAGTTAATAAGCAATTTCAGATTCATAAACCGAAAGTGAGAAAGTGAGACGAGGAGAAAGTGAGAAAGGGAACTCACACACTTTCACACTTTCAGATTTCAGTATAATAAAGACTATAGCATTTGTGTGCAACTTAATAATCAAATAACGAAACCGTTTTAAGTTTAATACGATTACCTTTGCCTCAGTTAATTTGAAAAATGATTTTTTTATATCCCACATTTTTATTTTTTCTCGGTTTAATTGCTATTCCTGTTATTATTCATTTTTTCCATTTCAGGCGATACAAAACTGTTTACTTTAGCAGTTTAAAATTTCTTTTTAATGTTGCTAAAGAAACACGTTCACGTAACCGATTAAAGCATTTGCTTGTATTGTTAGCCCGAATTTTTACTATTATTTGCCTTGTTTTTGCATTTGCCCAACCCTTTATTCCTGCAACAAATCGTTTGGCTAAAACAAAATCTGAAACAATTGTAATTTATATTGATAACTCATTTAGCATGAATGCTGACGGCACAAACGGCAATCTGCTTGAAGAAGCAAAAAGCAAAGTTCCCGAAATAATTTCTTCATACCCTCCTTCAACTAATTTTGCGTTAATTACTAACGATTTAGAACCAAAACACCAGCATATTTTAAACCGCGATCAACTAACCGATTACATTTCAGCAGTTCGCTCTTCACCCCGCACAGTTAAATTTTCTGATATAATTATAAGAGCCATGCAAATTTCAAATTCAGGCAATGAAAAATCCAGCCCCATTAGTTTTTGTTTTTTAAGCGATTTTCAAAAATATTTTATTGATATGGAATCTGTTCCAAGCGATACAACTATTTCGTTTATGTTATTTCCATCAATTTCACTTCCTGCAAAAAATCTCTCAATTGACTCGTGCTGGTTCGATTATCCCGAACATAATCTTAATCAACAGGAAAAACTTCAGGTTAAAATTGTAAATCATTCAACCGAATCATATCAGAATATTCCTGTCAAACTTTTTATAAACGATTCGGTAAAAACCATGGGAAGTTTTTCAATTGCAGGAAGCACATCAGAAACAATTAATTTAGCATATACAAATATCTCAAAAGGCACAATCAGGGGCAAAATTGAACTTACCGATTATCCTGTTACTTACGATAATTCATATTTTTTCAACTATGATGTTACCGATAAAATCAGAATTTTAGCAATTAACGGAAATATTCAATCTCAATATTTTAAACAATTATTTAAAAACGACTCAATTTTTGCTTTTAACGAAATGTCGGAAAAAAACATCAATTTTCAGTTTTTTTCATCAAATCAGGTAATAATTTTAAATGCTTTAAGTAATATTAGCTCCGGTTTGCAACAAGAACTAAATACATTTACCAGCAAAGGCGGTAGCATTGTATTTATTCCTTCAAACACTGATAATGCAAATAATTACAGTATGTTTTTATCTTCTTTTGGAATAACTATTGGTGATTCAACAAAAGGTCAAACTGCAAGTATAAATGATAAATCTCCATTTTTTAAAAATGTATTTCAAAAAATAGATGACAATCCGCAATTGCCTTTTATAAATAAAAACTTCAATATTAAAGCTTCCGTGAAAAATCGTTTTGATGAGCTTTTGTTGTCACGTAGCGGGAATCCACTACTTCTGTATTCGGAACAAAACAAAGGTAAAATATATGTTTTTGCATTTCCTTTTGATGAAAAATCTACAAATTTTACAGTTCATCCGCTTTTTGTTCCTGTTTTTTACAGAATTTGTATGCTAAGTAAAACCACTTCCGATATTTGCTATATTATTTCTCCTGATGTTTCGGTAGTGGTTTCAAATTTTGTTAACCAAACAGATGATATAATTGAACTTAAAAATCGGATTTCGGGTGAATCTTTTATTCCTTCCCAGACAAAAGGAAATTCTGAAATAACATTATTCCCGGGCAATCAACTTTTTAATGACGGATTGTACGATATTCTATTTAATGGAAATGCTTTTTCTTCCGTTTCGTTTAATTACAACCGTAAAGAATCTTTAACTGATTATTATTCGCCCGATGATTTAAAGAATCTGCTTTCCGATAAAGGATTTAAAGTTTCATTATTTAGCGGAAATAACAACGAAATATTATCGGCGCAGTTAAAATTAACCGGGCATGGAAAACCACTTTGGAAATATTTTATTTTACTTGCTTTGCTATTTCTTGCCTCTGAAATCGCTTTGGTTAGATTGCTTAAAAATTAATATACTGAAAACGGGCTAAAATTGTTCATCCCGTTGGATAAGCCTTGTTAACAGCGATGTTTACCCCGTTAGATAATTTATTTCATAATCCCTAACTTAGGTACTAACGTGGAGAATCCACAACCAGAAAAATAAAGAAAGTAAAAAAATGAACTTGGTAAAACTCTTATTTTCATATTTTCAAATTTTATCCATAAATGTTTTACCAAAACGCTGTCAATGTTATTCAGGTAAGAGCGAAGGTCAAACCGTAATCATTAATCGTAAATCATTAAATGGCAATTGAAATATTTGCGAGAACTATTGTAAAATTATTAGGGTGGAAACTAATTGGTACATTTCCCGATAATAAAAAATTATTAATTATTGCTGCACCACATACAAGTATTCAAGACTTTGTTATGGGATGGCTTGGTTTACGCAGTTTTGGAATTAATGCCAGATTCATTATAAAAAAAGAATTTTTTTTCTTCCCTATAGGACCAATAATTCGTGCTCTTGGCGCTATCCCTGTAAAACGAGGGGATATACATAATGATACGGTTTCGCAAATGGTTCAGCAGTTTAATCAGCGAAAATCATTTTTTTTAGTGATAACTCCCGAAGGAACCCGCAAAAAAGTAAAACACTGGAAAAAAGGATTTTACCAAATCGCTATGCAGGCAGGTGTGCCAATTGTTGTTTCAACTGTTGATTATGGGAAAAAACAACTTGGTCCGTTAATGATTTTTAAACCGTCAGGCGATTTTGAAACAGATATGCTAAAAATTAAAGCCTGCTATATAGACGTAAAAGCAAAATATCCCGATTGTTTTACAACAGAATAACAATATGAATACAATTACCGTTTCGCTTGTTCAAAGCGATATAATTTGGGAAAAACCTGTTGAAAATCTGAAAAAATTTGAAAAAATATTTTCAGTCTTGAAAGGTAAAACAAATTTAGTACTGCTTCCCGAAATGTTTACTACAGGATTTTCGATGAATGCCGAACAATTAGCCGAAACAATGGATGGTAATTCAGTTTTATGGATGAAACAACAGGCTGCTGAAAATTCTTTTGCCATTGCAGGAAGTGTAATTATTTCTGAAAGCGGTAAATATTTTAACCGCTGTATTTTTGCAGAGCCTTCAGGATTAATTCATTATTACAACAAACATCATTTATTCAGCATAATCGGCGAAGACAAGAAATACAGTTCAGGAAACACAAGAACAATAGTAAAATATAAAGGATTTCGTTTTTTTCTTCAGATATGTTACGATTTACGTTTTCCCGTATGGATGCGCAATAAAAACAATTACGATGTTCTTCTTTTAGTTGCTAACTGGCCCAAACGCCGAAACGATGCATGGAAAAAACTACTTTTTGCCCGTGCAATGGAAAATCAATGTTACATAGTTGCAGTTAACAGGGTAGGAATTGATGGAAGAAATTATAATCACTCCGGCGACAGTATAATAATTGATTATGCCGGGCGAAAAATAATTTCCGCTAAATCTTTTGTTGAAGAAATAATTACAACTACTTTAAGTATGACTAAACTTGTAAATTCAAAAGAAAAATTTCCGGCTTGGAAAGATGCTGATGAATTTGAGATTATGTAGTGTTCATCCATAAAGTCGGGCATTTTTGAAAGTTTAAAAGTCTGCCCTGTTAAATAAACATAATCAATATCCATTATTTCAAAAACAGTTATTTATACTAAACGAATATGAGTTTACAACATAATTACCCTACCAAAGTACGAAAAAAATATTTACCCCGTTAAATATTTCGCAAATTGACTGTAGTAATTTTTGAAAAAACAGTATTTAACGGGGTGAATAAAAAATTCGTAATTCGATGAAATAATAACTTTCTTGCGAACTTAAACAGCATTAGTATAACAGGGTGAATTGTTTAACCAAAAACTACAAATTAACCAAAGATTGACATTAAAATTACTCCCATTATTAATTTTTTACTATATTTGCCTTAAATAAAATTTTGAATTTTTAAACGATGTTCAACGGTTATAATTGCTTAAAAACGTTTTTTGTCCCCCTTTTTGAAGTGGGTAGGGGGATGATAACAAGGCTATTGCAAATTTTTATTAATTACAGCTAAAAACGAAATAAATACAATTGCGTTTATACAGATGTTATGCTCCATGTGTAAAAGAATTAACATATAAAAATATCTCTTGTGTTTTAACTAAGAATTTATTACTTTTGAGAAAAACAAATGTATGCCAAATTTGTATATTATAGCAGGATGTAATGGCGCCGGAAAAACAACAGCCTCCTATACTGTTTTACCAGAAATGCTTAATTGTAATGAGTTTGTTAATGCAGACGAGATAGCAAGAGGATTATCTCCATTTCAGCCTGAAAAAGTATATATAGACGCAGGAAAAATAATGTTGAAAAGAATTGATAAAAACCGGAGTTGATTTTTCTTTTGAGACAACATTATCTGCAAGACATTTCGTAAAATTGATTAAAGCAGCACAGCAACAAGGCTACTTTGTAACCTTAGTATTTTTGTGGCTAAATAGTACAGAATTGGCAATACAAAGAATAAAGATACGAGTGAGTGAAGGAGGACATAATATTCCGGAGGAAACGATAAAAAAACGCTATAAAATGGGAATAATCAATTTAGTAAAATTGTATATTCCTGTTTGTGATTATTGGATGGTAATAAATAATTCTATCAGTCCATTTCAATTAATAGCAGAAGGAATACAAAATAACGAGATAGAAATAAAGGAAAAAACAATTTGGGACATGATAAAAACACAAGTTCATGAATAATGAAAAAATAATAGAATTACGGGAAAAAATTCTAAAAGGGATAGCGTTAGCCGTTGAAAAATTAATTCATACAAAACAAAAAAGTAATGGTGAATTGGTATATTCAAAAGATGGAAAAATAGTATTTGTCAAGGCTAACGATCTGATAAAATAACACACGAGAGCATAACATGGTGCAAAAAACAATGCTGCCTGTATTTTATGCGAAGGCTGCGCCATTACGCAATTAGGTAGG
Organism: Bacteroidetes bacterium CG23_combo_of_CG06-09_8_20_14_all_32_9; assembly: GCA_002771395.1. Lineage (GTDB taxonomy): Bacteria > Bacteroidota > Bacteroidia > Bacteroidales > GWA2-32-17 > GWA2-32-17. The sequence goes on from PCSS01000274.1 coordinate 12,676, forward strand.
CAGAATAGTTTTTACACCTGTCCGTTAATCAAATAATTGCATCGTACAATATTTCAACCGGGTGAAATGCTTTTCTTCCTGTTCCATCTTTAATTTGACACCGGCAACTTGTACCTGTTGCGGCAATAATAATTTCAGAACTTAATTTTCTGATTTCGGGAAATAAAACTAATTCCCCAATTTGCATCGAGAGTTTGTAATGCTCTTTTTCATAACCAAAAGAGCCGGCCATACCACAACAACCCGAAGGAATTTCGGTTGCTTTGTAATTTATTGGAATTGTCAACATTTTTAATGTTGGAGAAGTAGAGGCAATAGATTTTTGCTGACAATGTCCATGTAATTTAATTTCTACAGCTTCAGAAGTAAAAGAATCTGATTTTATGTTTCCTTTTGCAAATTCAGAGGCAATAAATTCATCAATCATTAAAGTATTTTTTGCTAATATTTTGGATTTTTCGACTAAAGATTTTTCAACTATTTCAGGATATTCGTCTCTAAATGCAAGAATTGCAGATGGTTCAATTCCAATTAAAGGTGTTTCCTCTGTTATTATTTCAGAAAGGTATTTTACATTTTGTTGGGCGATTAATTTTGCTTTACGTAACAATCCTTTTGAAAAATAAGTTCTGCCACTTTCAATATGCGTAGGAATAACAACTTCATAACCAAGTTTATTTAATAAAAGAATTGCTTTTATTCCAATTTCAGGTTCATTATAGTTAGTAAATTCATCTGCAAAAAGATAAACTTTCTTATCAAAAGAAATTGAAGAATGCAACTTTTCAAAATATTTGATAAGAGTAGTTTTATAAATTTTTGGCATTTTGCGTTTAGATGAGAACCCTGTTAAAGTTTTTCCAAGGTTTGAAAAGAAGTTAAAAAGTATCGGAAAATTAGAGCCAAATTGATTAATTTTCGGACTAAATGCAATGAGTTTTGTGCGAAAAGGAATTCCGTTGGCATCGTAATAATGCTGAAGAAATTCCGCTTTCATTTTTGCAACATCAACCCCCGACGGACACTCTGATTTACAAGCTTTACACGAAAGACACAAGTCCATTATTTCATAAATTTCCTTATGTGCGAATGGATTATTCTTTTTACTGTTTGTAAGGTATTCTCGCAAAATATTTGCCCTTGCTCTTGTAGTTTGATTTTCATTTCTGCTTGCCATATAACTTGGGCACATTGTACCGCCAATAATTTCCGATTTACGGCAATCGGCAGAGCCGTTACATTTTTCGGCAGAGCGTAAAATCCCCAAATCGTGCGAAAAATCGAAAATCGTTTCAATTTCTTTTATCGGCTTTTCGGTTTTGTACCTCAAACTTGAGTTCATGGGAGGCGTGTCGGTAATTTTTCCGGGATTAAAAATGTGTTTGGGATCCCATGTTTCTTTTATTTGTTTTAAAAGCGAATAACATTGTTCTCCAATCATATATGGAATAAACTCACTACGAAGCCTGCCATCGCCATGTTCACCGCTTAAGGAACCTTTATATTTTTTTACTAATTGAGCCGTTTCTTTTGCAATTGTTCGGAAAAGCTCTACATCTTTCTGAATTTTCAGGTTTAAAACAGGTCGTATATGAATTTCGCCAGTAGCAATGTGACCATAATGAATACCATTGAGATTATATTTTTTTAAAATATCATTTAACTCATTCATATATTGTGGTAACGCTTCCGGGTGAACGGCAGTGTCTTCTATAACAGGAACAGGTTTGGCATCACCGGGCATTGTGTTAAGCACACCCAGTCCGGCTTTTCTAAGATTCCATACTTTTTTAGTATCGTTGCCAAAAACCACAGGGAAATGATAACCAAAGCCGTTTTGCCGCATTTCGGATTCTAAAGCGGTAGTGATTTCAATGATTTCTTTACGTGTATTTTTAGCAAACTCAACAATTAGAAGAGCTTCAGGTTCACCATCAAGAAAAAAACGGTTTTTGCGTTGCTCAATATTATCTTTTGTAAGATTCAGAATTATTTTATCCATTAGTTCTATGGAAGTCGGATTGTACTTCAACGCTATTAAGTTACCCCGAAAAGCATCTTGCAATGAGTTTAAATGGATGCAAACCAAACCAACTTCTTTTGGAGGCAAATCAACAAGGTTAAGTTTAATTTCGGTGGTAAATGCCAAAGTTCCTTCTGAACCTGCCAATAGTTTGCAGAAATTAAAAGGAACATTGTTATTTAAGAAAGGCGACGATTCACTAAGGACATCAATAGCATAACCCGTATTTCGACGATGGATTCTTTTATCGGGATATTGCTTATTTATTTCCTTAATGTTATCTGAATTTGATAATATTTCTTTTATATTTTGATATATTTTATTCTCTAATTTATTACCTGTGCATTTATGTTCAAATTCTTTATTAGTAATTGATTTGAACTCAGCAATGGAACCATCACTTAAAATAGTTTTTAATTCAAGAAGATGGTCGCGGGTGCTGCCATAAATAAGCGAATGTGCACCACAGGAATTATTGCCAACCATACCGCCAATCATACAACGGTTAGAAGTTGAAGTTTCGGGACCAAAAAATAAACCTTTTGGTGCAAGGAATTTATTAAGTTCGTCTAATACAACACCAGGTTCAACACGAATCCATTTTTCAGTTTCATTTAATTCTAAAATTTTTGTAAGATATTTTGAAACATCAACCACAATGCCGCTTCCAACTACTTGTCCGGCTATAGAAGTGCCGGCAGTACGAGGAATAATTGGAACATTGTTTTTAGAGGCAAAAGCAACAGTCTTTTTAATATCGCTGATATTTTTAGGTCTTATAACTACTAAAGGTTTTTCGCGATAGACAGATGCATCAGTAGCATAAATAATTCGCGTGGTTTCGTCGCTAAATATATCTCCTTCAATGTAAT
>PCSS01000043.1:0-2832 GCA_002771395.1 Bacteroidetes bacterium CG23_combo_of_CG06-09_8_20_14_all_32_9
CTTCATAATATGCTATATTACTGTATGATAATATTTATTCAGCAAGCCCTAAATAATTTACACAGCAAAATTGCTTCGCCTTTGTGAAATATGCCCTAAAGTGGACAAGCCGCAACCAAAAAGGGATACCGCTGATTACACTAAAAAAACGCCTTTCAGTATAGTTTACACGGTTGTGTAATATAGTTGAACAAAAAAGATTATTTTTGATTTTTAAATTCTAAAGAAGATGAATTGGGAACAAATAAGAAACGATTTTCCAGTAGTAAAAAATGCTACTTATTTTCAAAGTGCAGGTATGTCGCCGCTGCCAAATCAGGTGCTTGATGTGGTTATAAAAGCATTTACAAAACTTAACCAATTTGGTGACATTTATTTTATAGAAGACCTTATAGAAACCGAAAATCTTCGCGGCATTTTGGCTTCAATGCTCAACACCAGTGCCGACAACATTAACATTCTTCCGAATAACTCATTAGCCATGTCGTTACTGGCACTTTCATTTAAAGATAGCGGAGCAATGCCTTTTAACGTGGTTTCGATGATGGACGAATTTCCATCTAACACAGTTCCTTTTGAATATAAGAAAATTAAAATGAAGTATGTTGAGGCTGAAAATTCCCGTTATCCTGTTGAAAATATCATGGCACAAATTGATGAAAACACGCTGGCGGTGGTTACTTCCTACGTTCAATATTGCACAGGATTCCGCCAGAATTTACAAAAACTCGGAAAGGAGCTTAAGGAACGTAACATTCTTTTTGTAGTTAATGCCACACAGGGTTTTCCGCTGTTTCCAGTTGATGTAAAAAACTGTAACATTGATGTAATGACCTGCTCAATTCATAAATGGGGTTTTTCGGGACACACAGGAACTATTTTCTACACTTCGCCTGAATTTCGCAAACGCTTTGCTGCACCTATTGCCGGATGGCTTTCGGTAGATGTAAAAAACGATTTTATTCATACAGGAAAAAATATCCCGTTTTCACTTCATAATTCTGCAAAAAAATATTATACAGGAACTTATAACCTTCAAACTTTGATAGGATTAAAAACTGCAATTGAATATCTGAATAACATCGGGTTTAAAAATATCTGTTTAAGATTAATTGAATTAGGCGATTATCTTATTGCAAAACTTAAAGCCGCACAAATTACAATTGTTTCACCGGTTGATAACGTTGATGAACGTTCGGCAATTGTTTCAATAAATATGGAACCCTGTGAAAATACCAAAGCTCTTGCATATCTTGAATCAAAAAATATTTTTGCAGCAAACAGAAACGGAATGATTCGCATTGCATTCAATATTTTTAACAATTTCGGGGATATTGATAAACTTATTGGTGCGTTAATCGAATTTAAAAAATCTAATTATACTGAAAGAAGTTGAGTTTGCGAAAAAATTTAACAGAAATGGTGAATGGGAGAATGGGAGTAACGATGAATTGTTGCCCATTCTCCTGCTCTCCATTTCATATTACTATTTTCCGTAAACCCGATTTCTTTGAGTATAAAATGAATACGTTTAAAACCAGCCTTTTAATTATTTCAATACTTTGTTCTATAAATATTTTTGCCCAGAAAAACGGAAACATAAGAAACTGGCATCATAAAGACGCTAAAATTGATAAATTTCAGGGAATTAGCACCTACAGAACTTATGAAGAATTGTTAAAAGGCAGAACCTCTAAAACTGTTATTGTTGCTATTATTGACAGTGGAGTTGACACTACCCACGAGGATTTAAAAGGCAAATTCTGGGTAAACGAAAACGAAATCCCCTGCAACGGCATTGATGACGACCATAATGGTTATATAGACGATATTCATGGATGGAACTTCCTGGGAAATTCAAAAGGCGATAACATTTTGCACGAAACACTTGAAATCACAAGAGTTTATAATGAACTCAGCAATAAGTATAAAGATATAGACACAACGGAACTTTCAAAAGAAGAACAAAAAAAATACGACTTTTATAAATCAGTAAAAAAAGATTTTGCAAAACATTATAAAGAGGCTAAAATTGAATATGATGGTTTTATGCAATTTAATGAAATTTACAATAAAACCGATAGCATAGTTAAAGAAGAACTTAAAAAAGAAATATACACCACCGATGAACTTAAAAGCCTTACTACTTCGGCAGAGGAAGCAGTTAAGAACTCTGCATTTTATCTTTTAAATATTTATGAAAAAGGGTTCAGTCTGTTGGAATATGCTTCATTTAAAAATCATGTTGAAGGTGAATATAAATTCCACTATAATGTTGATTATAACCCCAGAATAATAATTGGTGACGACCCGACCAATAAAAACGACAGTATTTACGGAAACAATGATGTTATGAGACCAAGCAACGGACACGGTACCTTTGTTGCTGGAATTATTGGTGCAAACCGCGAAAATTCAAACGAAGCGTCAGGCATTGCCGACAATGTAAAATTAATGATTTTGCGTGTTGTTCCCGATGGCGATGAGCGCGATAAAGACGTGGCAAATGCTATAAAATATGCAGTAAACAACGGGGCACAAGTAGTTAATATGAGTTTCGGAAAATCTTATTCACCTCAAAAATGGATGGTTGATGAAGCTCTTAAATTTGCCGGTAATAAAAAAGTGCTGTTGATACACGCAGCAGGAAACGAATCGGAAAACAATGATATTAAATGGCATTACCCCATTAATCTTTCAGATAGCATCAATTCCATTACAAACTACTGGATTGAGGCAGGTGCATCGTCTTTAAAAGCAAATAAATCATTACCTGCATTTTTTTCAAATTACGGTCAAAAAAATGTTGACATTTTTGCACCGGGAGTAAAA
>PCSS01000043.1:2882-4557 GCA_002771395.1 Bacteroidetes bacterium CG23_combo_of_CG06-09_8_20_14_all_32_9
TGCTGCATCACCTGTTGTGTGTGGAGTAGCAGCATTGCTTATGTCGTACTTTCCGGAACTATCACCATTAGAAATAAAAGAAATTATTTTAAACTCTGTCATTCCGTTTAAAAAACTGAAAGTTTATCTTCCCAATAAAAACGAACCCAAACCAAAAATAGTTAAATTTGGAACGCTTTCTAAATCCGGAGGCGTTGTAAATGCTTATAATGCAGTTAAAATGGCAATAGAAAAAACAAAGTGATAATGGTTTCTTAAAAAAGATATACTTTAATCATATTTTTAAACAAATCTTTTTTCATATATCCTTTATTAAGAGGGACAAATATAGATATATATTTCCTTATCAAAAAATATATTAATTTTAATAAAGACCTGAGACAGGTTTTTAAAAACCTGTCAGGTCTAATGTTATTTATATTTATTCAACAACCAATTTCCCCCTATAAATACTTTGGTCGCTTACTTGAAGTTCACGACTTGCCGAAGATACAGAGCACTTCCCTTTTTCAATATCTTTTACTGTTTGTTTTCTAACTTGCTCGCTGAATATCCTGCGTTGTCCTGATTCTTTTTTCATATGTTGACCTGTTTTTATATTCTGCAAATTTCGTAATTTTGTCAAGTTGGATATTTAATTTTTTGGTCAACCTATTTCGGTCACGGACATTTTTTGCATTGCACAAAAAAAAGCGTATTTTTAAATCCATAAAAACTCTACTATGAAATTAAATAAAGTGTTGATATTTATAGGATTAGTTCTTGGAACTTTTTTTAGCTCTTATGCACAATTAGCTTCCTGGGACCTTTTAACAAATGGCTTGCCAACACAGGTAAGTGCAAATGTGGTTGCAGGAAATTTTACAGGCGGAAGTGGAATTAGCACTATAACATACAGTTCTAATGGTGCTTATGCAACAGGATGGTCAACAATTATTCTTGATGTTACCGATTATTACCAAATTTATATTTCCCCTGCAAGTGGGTACAAACTCACTATTAATACTCTGAATTTTGGTGAACGCCGTTCGTTAACAAGTATCCATACTTATGAGGTTCAATATGCCTTTGATCCTGCTTTTACTTCACCTGTAACATTGGCAACTGTTAATGTTCCCGATGATGATTTGGAAAGAGTTGGAAATATTACTGGTCTTAATATTATTGCAAACCCCGGAGATACTATATATTTTCGCTGGTATGGCTATGGAGCCGAACAAGGTACAGGAACATGGCGAATAAACGATACTACACTTAAAATAACAGGCATTATTTCACAAGCTAATCTAAACAACAACGATTCTTATATTCAAAATCCCGCTTTACAAATTCCTGCCGGAAATATTTCATCTATGGCAACAATTCCCGGGTTAGCTGTTCCTGTTTTTAAGGTTTCGGTAAACGATGCCGGTACAAGCGACGGGCTCCCAACAATAGTTACACTTATCACTTTAAAAAATACACTTCCTGCTAACGGGGCAGATTGGCAAACAACCATACAAGGTGTAACAATAAAAAATGGTATAAATCCTGTTAATATTTTACAAACAAATATCAACATAAATTCAATTACTTTCACTTTTGCTTCGGGCGATTTGGTTATTCCCGATAATGATAGTGCCGAATTAACTTTTTCGGTCTTTCTAAATAATATGGGACTTACCGATAGTTCTCA
>PCSS01000030.1:0-4675 GCA_002771395.1 Bacteroidetes bacterium CG23_combo_of_CG06-09_8_20_14_all_32_9
AATATGTAGAATATTAGCTGAATACAATTTTATCTTTTTGTAAATGTTAATAAATTGATGAGTTATTAACCAATATTTCTTGTTTTTGATAGTTTTTTCAGCAATGTGGGTTAATGTCTTTCCAAATTTTTCTTTTGTATTTGTTTCTTATGCATAAATATTAGAACTTAATATTGATACTAAGAAAAGCTAAATGATGATTTTTTATTTTTAAGTTGTGAATAAATTTTCACAGAACAAAAGTAATTCCTTTAATTTCGGAATTGTTACACAACTATAAAAATAACTTACAACATTCACACATTAGTCATCCTTCCAAATAAATTGTTTTAAAATTATACTGACTTCTAATAAATGTAAAAAATTATCGCTGAAAGTTACATTGTTTTTTATAATGCTTGTGTAAATTTTAAGTTTTTTGATTTTACAATAATATATCTAAAAAAAATTAAAAAATATAGCTTTATCTTTGAAAAATTATTAATAAAGCAATCTATTGTCCTTTATATTTAATTTATAATCTTTATGAAAAAATTCAATTTGAGTATTTTAAATAAATATTACATTACTATTCTATTATCTTTTATAATTTTAATTATCGCTTTTCCTGAAAGTAATTTTAACTATGAGAGTTCTTATGACGGCTCTGCTTATTGGGGATTAAATTATTTATTTAATAATGATATAACATTATTTAATAATTTAATATTTCCATGGGGGCCTCTTTCATTTTTAAAAGTTCCGGTTGTTATGGGAAACCATGTAATATATTCTATTTATTTTAAATTATTATCTTGGTTTACTTTTATTTATTTAACATTGTTACTTGGGAAAAAAACTGATGTAAATCGTAATCCATTTACATTTATTATTGTTTTAACAATGGCACTGTTTTTTCAAATAGACCATGCAATAATAACAATTGCAATTGTTTCTATTCTTCATTTTAATTTAAACCGGCATTGGGGTTGGATTTTATTAGCTGCAATATCAGCTTCACTTGGAATATATATAAAAGCAAGTATTGGAATTATTGCATTATCAGTTATATTTAGCCAGATTATTTTTGATTTATTTTATTTTAAAAAATACAAGCAATTTTTAATTTATATTTTAATTATTACATCTGCATTATTATTACCGGGACTTATTCTTTTTCATTCAATTACAGCGATATTTACATATCATTATAATATTATACAACTGAGTTTTTCTTATTCTGGTTCCCAATCCCTTTTCTCCGAAAACAACATGTTTATCGTTTTTTTCATTATTATACTATTTGTTTTATTTCCTGTTATAGTAAAAGATAATAATGCACGTAAAGCATACTGGATTATGTTTATAGCTTTTTTATTAAATTGGAAATATTGTATCTCCCGCGAAGACCCCCCCCATTACTCATCAATTTATTCTTTTATCATTTTAGGGTTTGGACTTATTACAATTTTTGCCGGAAAAATAAGAATCAGGCAGATTTTAGTTCCTACTATTATTTTTTCGTTATTTTATCTTAATATGTCTTTTTTCCATGATTTTAATGTAAGACAGATGGAATATAACAAAGTAAATCATTTTTATAATAGCTTCTTTAACTTTTCTGATTTTGAAAAAACATTTTTATTGTCATCGAATAATAATAAATCTGAGTTTGTTTTAGATTCGGCTGATTTACAAAAAATTTCAAATCATTCCATAGATGTTTACCCATGGAATTTAGCTTACATTTCTAAAAATAATTTAAAATGGAAACCGGGTCGTCAATTATTATTTTTAGCTTATTCTCCAGAAATTGATAAAGAAACTGCATCAGATTTCTCGATTGCCAATGGTCCCGAATATTTAATTTTTCATAGCGTTGAAAACAGAAATGGTGGAACTTTAGGTTCTTTAGATAATAGATATATGTTGAGTGATGAACCTAATACAATATTTGAAATATTAAACAATTATTTGTTTGTAAAAGAAATACCTAACACTAAAAATTCGAGATATGGTGCTATTTTGTTTAAAAAATGTAAAAGTTCAAAATTCGAAAAACCGAAATCTGTTAAAACTGAAAATGTAAGTTGGAATACATGGATAACAATTCCCAAAATAGTTGATGGAATTGAGCGAGTTAAAATTAATTTCAGTAAATCATTTTTTCAAAAGCTAAAATCGTTTTTCTATAAAGACCAACCATATTTTATAGAGTACAAACTTTTAAACGGAAAAATATTTCGTTTTAATTTTAGTCCCGAAACAGCTACGGAAGGAATATGGGTATCTCCATATTTTAATGATTTTATGACAAATGTAATTGCAAATCAGGTTCAGGCAATTCGATTTTCATGTATTAATTCAAGGGCTGTTTCATCACAAATAAAATTAGAATGGCAACAAATTTATTTTAAAAATAATATTAACTCTTTAGACACTGGCTCAATACAAATTCCTTTTTATAATTCTTCAAAGTTATTTGGAAAAGACAATTCAGAACCAAAACCATTTTTAACAAGTATTAATGATATAGACGAAACAGATTCTTTATGGACACCAAACACTAATATTGTTTCATCTGTTTCATATACAGGCGAATATTCAAGTATCGTATTAAAAAATAATTACTCGTCAACATTTATACTCAAATATACCGATTTAACAAAAGATACAACTAATAAAATAATTGTTTATGCTTCTGCGTTTTCTAATTTACCCGACAATGCAAATGGCTCTCTTGTAATTTCTTATGAAGATGATTCCGATTCAAAAAGTAATTTATATTCAAGTATTGCATTACCAAATGTTAAAAAATATATTCTTGATAATTGGGGATTTAGCCAATTATCTTTTGAAATAGATATTCCTAAAAATCATAAAGGAATTATTAAAGTTTACATTTGGAATTATGGAAATGTTGACTTTAATTTTGACGATTTTGAAGTTAGTATTTACAAAACACAATAAATATGATTTTTCACTATACCCGATAATCATTTTATAATATATTGTTCAAAAGTAAAAAAATATTTTATCTGTTTATTTTATTTCGTGTTTGTCAGTTTCATATTTGGAGCAATGAATAAAATTGATGCAAAATTCACGAACTTTTTCTAATAAAATAATTTTTAAGTTTTAAAAGTCTGAAATAATCGCATAAATAAAAGGATTCCCTTTCTCAAATCTAACACAAAAATCATCAAGCAGGATTGGAGTTTTTCCAACATTCCAAATGTAAGTATTAAAATATACGCTGTCAGTTGACAATTTAATTTCTGTTAAACGAACTGCTAAGTTTACTGTTTGCCATTTATTTTTTGCATTATAAAAATCTTTACTTGATGCACCTATCCATGAAATTAAGCTGTCATTTTTATCAGTAAGAGTAAGAACTATAACAGCGTCTTTTTTACAATTTTCAGAATAAAATTTTGCAGATATATTAATAAAATCATGAGAGCAACAATTATATTTCTGTAATAAACCTTTTAATCCCGGACCCCACTCTTCGCCTTCATTGAATTTATAACAATCATTAGTTGAATCAGTTGGACTCTTGCAAATATTTGCATGGCTAAACGACCAGTCGTTTAAAGGCTTATCAAAATAATTATTCGATTCTAAATAAAATCTAGAACTGTTTTTTTGAGGAATTTTTGAAAAAACATACCATTCATAACCAAAACCAACGGAACGTTTAACAAAGTATGGAAATTCAGTTTGAGCAATATCATAATTCTGAAGTGGCATTACTCCAACATGTGCAATTGCTATATAATCTGTTTTCAAATTTAGAATATAATTTCTAAATCCTATATTATTAAGCATATCAAAAACATATAAATTACAAGGAATTTTATGATGATATTTTAATGTGTAATATTTAAGATAAAAAGGTTCGTAACCATTTATAAGCAATGAAACAGGTTGTTTTACTGAATCCAATAAAGCAATTTGATTTTTTGCAATAGCATCATAACCTTGGTTATAGAAGAATTTATAATACTGTCGTCCAAAAACTAAAGAAGGAATTGTAAAGCAAAAAATCAAAAAAACAAGAACTGCATTTGTTCGCAGTTTTAGTAAAGGGAAAAATGAAAATGTTGCTAAAAATAAAAACGGAACCGAAAAAATAAGTGCCGAATATTGCAAAACCGGTTTTCCGAGCATGGAATACACAAAGCCAGTAATAATTGGTAATAGAAACCAGATTAATCCCGTAAACCTTAAATTATTTTTGCTGTTTTTTGAATGATTTTTTAAAAACAGAAAAACTCCTGTTATTAAAAGAATTATAAAAAAGATTTCGAGCCAGCATGAAAAACTAAAAATAAAGTCTAAATATGTGATAAAAAAAGAGTTCTTAGGTTTGGGAAGCCAATTTAAACCGCCATGCGATAATTGTATTATAAAAATATTTATGTGAGGTAATGTTAGCATAATTGCAAAAAAACAGAATAATAGATATTTTTTTAAATGCTGTCTTGATATTAACAACAAACCAAAAAATGCTGCTATTAATGCCGAAAAAAGTGTGAAATAGTGATTGTATGCACATAACGCAGCCGAAATAGAAAAACCAATCCAATTATATAATTGATTTCTTTTTTCAATAATTATGTTTGACCAAAAATAAACAAATAGCAAGAAGAAGAATAACCCCGAAGCATAAGGTCTCTCAATTTGACTATAC
>PCSS01000030.1:4691-4878 GCA_002771395.1 Bacteroidetes bacterium CG23_combo_of_CG06-09_8_20_14_all_32_9
ACAGAAGCAATACCACATATAATAAATGGTAATTTTACAGCAGCTTCGGAATAACCAAAAATTTTAACCCAATAAAACAGAAAAGATTGAATTCCAGCAGGATGACCATCTCTTAAAATGCCTAAATTAATAAGATCAGTATAGGAATCATAATTAGTTCGCAATAAAGCACTGAGTTCGTCAAGAG
>PCSS01000030.1:4900-5047 GCA_002771395.1 Bacteroidetes bacterium CG23_combo_of_CG06-09_8_20_14_all_32_9
GTAAAATCTTAATATTGCAGCAACAATTACAATAAAAAGGGCAATTAAATTATTGCCTTTAAAATATTGTAGAGTGTTAAATAATATTGGGTTTTTATTTAAGTTAACCATTTTGTAAAGTTAAACATTTTTTGAAAAATTGCATAT
>PCSS01000130.1:0-1609 GCA_002771395.1 Bacteroidetes bacterium CG23_combo_of_CG06-09_8_20_14_all_32_9
AATAAATAAGAAAATCATGCAAAATAAAAAATCACAACGGAAATTCCCCCTTTATAAAGGGGGTCAGGGGGATTACAGTAGATTTTATATGTAGAAAATTAAAATTGATAAAAGAAATTAAAATGAAATATCTTAAATACATTATATTATGTTTATTGTTTGAGCAGCAGGCAATATCACAAAATTATTATAATAGAATTATCTTAAATAAGATAGACGAAAGTGAAAATAATAATGCAGTGCAAACAAAAGGCGCATTTAAAGTTGATAAAAATAAGACTGCTCAAAATGACCTGTCAAATGCCAAAGAGATTATTATTAACCCCAATTTTAATAAAAACCATGCATTGACTTCCGAAGCCATTATTACATGCAGGTTTGACCCAAACATTAATGTTATTGTACCACAACCTATAAATTATATGGTTGTTGTTTATCTTGAATATACAACATACCATGATACCATTACACAGATTTATTCTTTTCCGTTGAAATACGATTCGCTTCAATTTCAAGCCTGCGAAGGAACTTACTTGTATTTACAAAACATTAAATCTCTAAAACTTAAACCTATATTTTTAATAGACAGTGTGACTAACGACACACTAAAATTTAACATACTCCCGGAAAATGTAATATTAGAAGCCAACATGCTCATAAAGAGTCTTATTCCATGTAATTTACAACCATCCGATTATCAGTTAAATGCAAGTCTTATTAATACAAACAAACTTATAAAAATTGTATGGCAACCGCAAACTTGTGCTAATTTTTACGAACTTGAATGGGTTTACATTGACGATTATCATGGTAATTCGTACTTTTCATCTCAGAATTTAAAATATTATTTTCCTTATAAAGCCATGAGAGTGAGAGTAAAAAGTGATATATATTATTTACCCAATATTTTCCGGCATGGATATGTTATTTTCAGAGTAAGAGCTGTACAGGAAGATACTACCAATGGATATATATTACCAAGTGTCTGGTCGCTTGGTGATAATTACAACAGAAATACACGTAAGGGGATAAATTCTATTTCATCATTAAATACTGATTATTATATACAAAACATTTCGTATCAGCATGAACCTAAAAAAAACTATTATTTTGAAATGTTTAATGATGAAGAAGGGCAGCGTCATTTCAGTATAAGTTACTACGATGGTCAATTCAACGAGCGGCAAAATATTGATTTTTTTGATACTGATTCCATTCATCTTATACAGCAAGACATAAATGATCCGTTATGGCGTCAAACGCTCCAAACTTTACCTGCACCGGCGTATCAAAAGAACAATATGCTATATGAATCCTTGTGGAGCAAAAACCAGTTGCACCAGGAATATAAAGCCGATGCCTTTATAGACAGTACGCTTCAGCCGGCTTGTCTGTCATCAATTATTCCTTTACCTATGGATACACAGACCATAGGCAGTGCCCAGTATTATTCATCCCAAAATCCATTTTTACCGCAATGGGAAGTCTGTAACGATGTCAACAGGATGACCCCTCATGCCGAAGCATACCCTTTTACTACCACTATTTTTGCTAATGAACCTGATAATCGTCCCCGCTCTATAGGTGGACCTGGTCCTTATACTCAACC
>PCSS01000130.1:1636-6037 GCA_002771395.1 Bacteroidetes bacterium CG23_combo_of_CG06-09_8_20_14_all_32_9
CTATTAGGGAATAATGCCGGACTGAAAAATCATTATCGCAAAACCCTTACAAAAGACCCTAACGGTAATCTTAACGAAAATATTTATAATCTAAAAAATCAGCTTGTTATTTCTTCATTAGTACATACAGGCAATAATTTATTACCTATTGACAGTTTTACATACTCCCTTAACGAAACGCTTATATCGGCAAATAATGGTATTTTTCTGCCTGGTGATACTTTTAATATAGAACACGAATTTAATACCACTTTGCTCCTTAGCGATGTTCTGCTGCAAAATTATCATTTAACAATTCCTGTGTTTAATGACACCTGTAAAAACGATTGTTACGACTGTGTTTTTAAATGGAAAATGTTTGTTAAAGATGCTTGTGGAAATGCTGTTTTTGGCGATTCCTGTGTAACTACCGGCTATAACGATTCGCTTTTATTAGATTCCATCTGCGGAAATGCTATACAACAAATACAATTTGACACTAATAATACATTAAATCTCAATGAATATACTTTTTATCGGAAGTTGATGCTCGATACTGCCGCCGCTGAAAACTATTTTCAACTATGGTTGAACAATAATCCATGTTTGCTGACCATAGACTCTTTTATTGAACAGCAGGAAATAAACAGTTCTATGTGCTCTGTTCCGTGCGACAGTATTGATGACCCTATTGTACAAGAGGCTTGTTTAAACGAAAGACCGTCACTTTGCGAAAATTATGGAAACATCATGATGCTTGACGTATCGCCGTCGGGACAATATGCTTTTTATGATGTTGATAGCCTGGGAAATTATTTGTTTAATGACGAACTTTCTTTACTGAAACCCTACAATAAATTGCAAAAACGCGATTTTATTGGTGGTGGTTATGTCCAAAACAATGAGCCACTATATTACTTTCCACAGTATTACGATGGCGCCAACTGGCAGCAATATTATGCTGATGACTACGGACAACCTGATACTTTATTTCTTAATACACCCGACTCTGTTTATGTAAAAACATTGATATGGGACACACTTATGTTTTGGTTTAGCATTCAAGATAGTATGTTATATACTTTTCCTCAATATTTAAAAACTAATGAATTTATATTGCGTTTTCAATCCTCATGGGCTAAAAGCCTGCTGGTTTATCATCCCGAATTTTGGTATTACTTTTATTGCATTACCGACTTGGAAAATACAAAAGCTCCAGTACAAGGCATTACCATGAACACTTTTGATTTTGATAATTATCTGTTACAGAATTATGATTCGCTTATGACACTACAAAATTTTAATTGCGACAGTATTATTAATCGAGACCCGTTTTTTAATTCTACTATTGGACATAAACTTATGGAGCAACCATGGGAAGGTATGTTTTATTGGCATAGCCAGTATGACACTCTTTCGTGTGATTCTTTTTACTCACCTTATTACCATCTTTTGAATAAACTCAGTAATTATTCTAATAACCTGGCACTATGGCAAGTTGCATGGATAGCGGGAAATTGCGGAACAACCCAATCACCCGCTACTTGTACTATTTTTAATGACAGCGCTCAGGCTTTTATTTTTTATCAAATGTATATTTCGTTAAAACAGGAAATCTTTTTCAGATACTTAGATATAAAAGCCAATTCCAGACGGGCATACAACGGAGTTATAGGAAAACATCCCATTTCTTCAATTAATATTTGGAGACATAGCTCATGTGATAATCCTCATTATTTTAATAATTACCCTTTGTATAATCCACAACAAATTTCGTCAATATGGAATTATCAGAGCGGATACTATTGGCACAAGGACCGTCGCTGGAGAAGTTATAATCCCACAACTACCTCGGTTGATTCATTGCCTACACCCGCTAATTACAATGAAATACAGCAATATTTGGGCATTATTCCTGCCAATGCTTCCGACAGTGCCATGCTTAATACTGCTTACCAGGGATATTTAACCAATTACCAGCAAACGGGCTTATGTCCCGTATCCGCCGATTTAAACCAATTATTACGGCTTTTATTTATAAAGAATGAACTGCTGCAACCCACTCAACTTAATACGTGTGATTACCCAGGCTTAGCTTTGTTTTCGGTTGTTCAGACAAACACTCCTATCTGGCAACCATCTGTTAGTGGACAACAACTTACAGCTATGCTTTTGCCTGATAATCGTATCATATCGCTCACCATAGATACACCTGCATTTCTTAACTGGAACTATGACTCATTACTTGCATTACAAAATATGCAAGTTACACATGTTTCAAACGATACTACTTATTTTACCATGTCGCTGTGGTATCAACATAATAATCAGATATTGCGAACCATTGTTCAGGGGTACACATTGCTGCCCATACAAAACTGCTACTTTTCTCCTGTATGTGCTTTTACATCACCAATAAATGAGATTTTTGATATTATTTTCAACGTAGGAAGGCATTATTACTATAATAATCAACAAAATATTCCACTAATAGCCGATTTGGAACAACTATTTTCTCATAATCTTGCACAGATACACTGGCAGCAAAATCAATTTAGTATAACAACATATCAGGATACCTTAATAGCTACTTTTGACCATAATTTTCCATCTGATACGGTTCATTTTTATCATTATTCGCCTGTTGGAATTGATACTGCGGGATGTGTTGAACAAATGGAACTTTATTTTTATACCGACACAAACCATATAGATTCGTTGTTAACCACCTTGACTTTCAACAATGACACTTTTCCTGTATATTGTTGTTATCCGCCCCAGCTTACGCCCTGTAATCCGCAAGATAATGTGAATGCCCAGGCATTGATGGAATTATTTAATAACCTCCTTAACGGGGACTACACTGTTCCAAGTCCTTTGCAGGAATATATCGGGATATGTACAATTGTTAACTATCAATTTTATAACGGAACATTAAATTTTGGTTTAACATGTCAGGATGGTATTAGACAATGCCATGTATTTATTCAGGGTGAATCCTGTGTTTCTGAAATAGATTCGGTATTAAGCCTCACGCCGCTCATAACATATAACAATGCCAACGGTGTAACTTATCATTTCCAATTGCAGGCTATTGTACAGGATAGTTGTTATCTAATTCCTGTCACTGACACAGTAACCCTTGAAGGTTATACTACATGTATTCCGCTTACAACTTGTTCTTGTACCCAAGCACCTTGCATAAACATGGATATTCCGCCTTTAATACTTCCTCCGGATACTGCTAATCCCTGCATAGACGAAATAGTGAGCAATGCTATGGTTAACGCTTCCAACGAATATGCTCAATATCTTGACAGCATGTATAATGTATTTATAAGTAATTATTTTGCACAATGCAGTAATATCAGCGAGCAATGGGACTTACGATTCACTAAACAATGTAATTATTTTACACTTTACGATTACGACGATAATGGAAATTTGCTGCGAACTGTTCCCCCCGAAGGTGTACATCCCCTTGATAGCATACAAATATTACAGGTGCAGGCTTATCGTACAGGACAATTGGGTAGTCCTGTATTTCCACAGCATGTACTTAATACTAACTACACATACAACTCCGTAAACTTAAACACACAAATAAAAACGCCCGATGCAGGCATTACCAATATATATTATGACAATATATTAAGAAAAGCGGCTTCCCAAAATGCTGAACAGGCGTTACACCACAGGTTTACATACTTTAAATACGACTATTTAAGCCGTATTATAGAAACAGGTACAGGTACAAGCAACATAACACCTACCTGTCAGATGTTAAGTCATGCAGCACATCCTAACAACTGGCTAACGCAAAAGCAGGAAATAGTGAGTATGCTGTACGACATACCATCACCCGTTGTGCCAAACTTTTTTGTGCAGACACACCTTCGCAACCGCATTTCGGCTGTTTTACGCGATGACGACGGGAACCATGTTCACGAACATGCACAATTTTATTCTTATGATATACTTGGAAATGCACGCGATATACTGCTTGATATTCCAATATTACAGCCATACAACAGCAACCGCTATAAAACCATGCATTACGAATACGACCTTATTAGTAATAAAGTAAAGTCTTTTGCTTATCAATCCGGCAAACCCGACGAATGGCTTACGCTATATACTTACAATGCCGACAATAAACTGAAAGAAGTTTATACCAAATACAGCAGTGTTATGTGGTGTCGCGATGCACAATATGAGTATTATCTGCACCAGCCGTTAAAGCGGCTCGAACTTGGAGAATATCTTGTACAGGGAATGGATTACGTTTATACCATACAGGGATGGCTCAAAGGATTGAACTCTGCCATAATGCAACCGCAAAACGATATTGGTTACGATGCCGGTACCGGTCAAAATGCTTATGTGGCAAAAGATGCCCTGGCTGAGCAAATTTTTTATAAT
>PCSS01000130.1:6121-6263 GCA_002771395.1 Bacteroidetes bacterium CG23_combo_of_CG06-09_8_20_14_all_32_9
GCATCTATGATTAGCCAGGATACATTAACGCCACTTTTGCGGACATATCGCTACGATGGATTAAACCGTTTGCGTGAGCAAAATGTTTTGTTGTGGCAAAATAATGTACTTAATGCTACTACAAGTTGGAACACTGCTTATA
>PCSS01000156.1:0-3736 GCA_002771395.1 Bacteroidetes bacterium CG23_combo_of_CG06-09_8_20_14_all_32_9
TAAAAAACGGTTAAGAAAGGTTAATAACAATTAATAACGTTTACAATAGTAACCGATCTTAACCGATATTAACTATTATTAACTGATAGTCGTTGATGTTTCATATATTTGATTTTATGTTTGGGAATGGGTAAAAGAACCGAATCCTTCATATAACAATTGAACATTTTTTTATTCTATTAAAGTTTTCTGAATTATTTTTTTATTTAAAAATTCTGAGCCTTTTCCAAGTTTAACAGCCTCGTTCCAAAGTTCGTTAGCTCGTTCCGTTTGTCCGAGTTTAAAAAGGATATCGCCATAATGCTCAACAATTACAGCATTGTTTTTTCCACCGTTATTATATGCTTTTTCAATAGCTTCTAATGCTTTATCTAATTTATTTTGTTTGTAAAGAACCCATGCATAAGTATCGAGAAATGTTGAGTTTTCGGGTTCCAATTCAACGCAAATTAAACTCATTCGCTCTGCTTTATCAAGACTATCGCCACGCAGCGAAAGGTAATAACTGTAATTATTAAGTATGATTTTATTTCCATTATCAATTATAAGTACCTGTTCCATAGCATTATCCGATTCTTTCATTTTACCAAGTTTATTGTAGGTATCGGCAAGAATGGAATACATCTCGGCTTTAAGGTTCGGGTTATCGGCAACCAAATCTACTCCAAGTTTTAAAGTTTTTTCTGCATCATCATATTTTTTTAGTTGATAAGCAGATAGCCCGTGAAAATAATTAAGCACGGGTTGGTTTGGAAAATAATCGAGTGCTTCGAGGCTTTCGGTGAACATAGCATTAAAGTCGGCAAGAGTACTCTCTATAAGAAGCAGTTGCTCCCAAATAATGTATTTACTTTTTTCGTTTTTTGTAACAATTCTTAATTGCTCTCTGGCTTGTTCAACTTTATTATCTTTTATTAAAAAATCGGCATAAAGTGCGTGTACTTTGGTATCGTCGGGGTATGTATTGAGTAAAACTTTAAGCAGGTTGTACGATTGCTCTTTAAGTTCAGCACTTTCGTTACTAAATTTTAAAAATGTAATGAGCATTTTAATTTTAACGTCAATATCAACATCGTTGCTGGCAAAGGCAATTTTTAATTCGTTAAAAGATTTATCGTATTCTTTTGTTAACCGGTAAAAATCGGAAAGCGAAAGATGAACTAATCCATTGTTACCATCAACTTTAAGCATTTGCTGATAGATTTCATTTGCTTTATCAAAATTGCCTTCAGACACATAAGATTCTGCAAGCATTCCGTAATATCTTATTTGTGCGGGGTCGCTGTTTATAAGTTTTTGTATTTCGTTATATGCTTTTCCCTTTTCGCCTTTAACCATATAAATTCGTTCTTTTTCTAACGAAACAGTTTCACTTACGCCACAATTATCTTCTATAATTTCGTAAACTTTTAATGCATCGTCATATTTTTTTACATAATTATAAATTATAGCAAGTTCGTACATAAAATCAACGCGTTGGGGATTTTCTTTAAGCAGTTTTTTGTAAACAGAAATAGCTTCGTTGGGTTTATTAATTTGCTTGTAAAGAACAGCTAAAATTGCTTTATACCAAGTGTTTTGAGGGTTTAATTTTACAGCCATTCTGGCATTTTTTATGGCTTCGTTATATTGTTCCTTTTGAATAAGTAAGGTTGAAATTTCGTAGTAAACTGCTGCACTCAAAGGATCTAATTTTTTACATTTTTCGTAAAGAACAGCGGCATCATTAAAATTTCCGAGCATCTTTTGTTTCTCGGCTTCCATAAATGAGTAGTTAAACTCGTATCTATCTTTTGCCGACAAATTATCTTTGTTCAAATCTTTGTGTCGCAATATATTACAAGAGCCTAAGAGTAGTATAATTAAAAGAAAAACAAAAATATATTTTTTTTTCTTCATTAATTTATCTGTAAAGTGAAGTATAATCGCCAATATTTACTTCGGATGAATTGCCGTGAAATTCGGTATGATTTCCAACAATAGAATTATGAATAATAATGTTTTCGATGTATGAATAACGTTGAATAATGCTATCGCTGACAATAGAATTTTTTATTGTAGTATGTTTCCCGACAGAAACAAAGGGTCCTAATATAGAATTTTCAATACGTGCATGGTGTCCAACAAAACAAGGTGGAATAATAATAGAATTTACTATTTCGGCATCGGGCAAAATGAGTTCATCAGGCGGGCTTAATTCAAGTATTCGTTTGGTGGTTTGAAGCGTGGCTTCTTTGTTTCCGCAATCGAACCATTCTTCAACCTGACTTGTACGTAACTTCATGCCTTTGTTTTTAATATTTTGAAGTGCATCGGTAAGCTGGTATTCACCGTTTACAACAATGTTTTTATCTACCAGGTATTGAAGTTCATTTTTAAGATTCTGACCATTGTTGAAATAATATATTCCAATTATAGCAAGGTCGGAAACAAAAGTTTTTGGCTTTTCAATAAAATCGGTAATTACTCCATCTTTATCTAATTTTACAACACCAAAATCGCTAGGGTCGGCAACTTGGCGAACCCAAATTACACCATCACAATTATTTTCGAGCTTAAAATTTGCCCTAAAAAGCGTATCGGCAAATGCCACAATTACTTTTCCCGAAAGTGATGGAGCGGCACATAAAATGGCATGAGCCGTTCCGAGCGGCTGCAATTGATAATAAACTCGTGATGTAATGCCCCTGTCGCTTGCAATTGAGCAAAGACTTTCTTCCACTTCTTTGCCAAAATCGCCAATAACATAAGCAATTTCTTCAACAGGTTCAGATAAAACTTTGGCAATATCTTCAACTAATCTTTGAACAATAGGTTTTCCTGCAATTGGAATTAATGGCTTAGGAACCGTAAGTGTATGAGGTCGCATGCGTTTGCCTAAACCTGCCATTGGAATTATTATTTTCATTTTACAGAATTATTGTTAATTTTTTGTTGTTTAATTGTCTTGAACTGTGATTTATGTGATTTACATGAAACTATGGTTTAACTGTATTTTTCTTTATCATGTTGTTCATATTAACCCCGTTGGATAATCTGTTGGTCAACTAAATAAATAAATTTAATTTAGCTATCCTACGGGGTTAATCATAAAAATCAAAGTTCAAGATATTGTTCATTAAATCCTAAATCCTTCATGGTTATTGTTTATCTGTATGTCCGAAACCGCCTGCTCCACGATTAGTTTCTTCAAGAATATCAGCGTTTTCCCACTTAATTGTTTCGTGTTTGGCAACTATTAACTGACAAATTCTTTCTCCGTTTTCAACTGTAAAATTTTCAGTTGAAAGGTTGACAAGAATTACACCAATTTCGCCTCTGTAATCGGCATCAATAGTGCCGGGTGTATTTAAAACAGTTATCCCCTTTTTTAGTGCCAAACCGCTTCTTGGGCGAATTTGCGCTTCGTATCCCTTTGGTATTTCTATAAAAAGTCCGGTAGGTATAAGTTTGCGAGCAAGCGGTTGTAAAACTACCGGTTCTGCCAGGTTTGCTCTTAAATCCATTCCTGCCGAATACTCTGTGCTGTATGCTGGATTGGAATGTTGAGACTTATTAACTATTTTGACTATCATAGTTTAAAATTAAAACTGCTAAATTAAAGTAAATAGTTAGAATAGCGAAATTAGAAATTGAGTTGTAAAAGATAGCTTTACTATTAAATGGCAGTAGCAGTATCTTTAGAGCATCAAGGTGGAGTTTCTACCGACTATAAGTTATACTATAAGCGCGATAA
>PCSS01000156.1:3757-4581 GCA_002771395.1 Bacteroidetes bacterium CG23_combo_of_CG06-09_8_20_14_all_32_9
TAGAAGTATAGGGTATAGAGGTATGAGGCGCACAAACCCTATCCCTTTATGCCATATACTTATTATGGATTTGTTAAATATTAAAGTTTACAATTAAATTAATAATGAATAATGAATATCGAATCGCAGAATTTTGAAGTATTTAAACACTTCGACATTCGTTATTCAGTGTTCATTATTCGATATTTTTAAAGTTCAAAATGTAAATGTTATTTCTTAACAACTCCTATGTACAATTTTATTCCGTTTCAAGTATAAAATGGTGATGATATCTCTAAATCTTTACATATTTTACGGCAAAGGTTGTTCTTAATCTCTTTGTGACAGGGAATGGATGAAATTTTACCGTTTTCTGTATTTATGTAAACGCTATGATTGCCCCCTTGTCTTAATAATTCGCATTTATGGCTACGTAAATGTCGGACAAAATTAATGAGTTTCATTAAGCAAAAAATATTTCTTCTTTAATGTGTTTTCTTATCAATGAACCTTTCATTTTCAGATCTTTTTCGGCAAGACTGCGCCTTGCTTCCATAACCAAATTTAATGCTTCAAGTAAATTTATTTTCGCTTTTTCAAGGGTTTCACCCTGCGTGTTAACACCGGGTATTTCTTCAATATATGCTGTATATCCGCTTTCATCATCGGGGACAAATACAGCAGTGAGTTTCATATTCGTTTTCATGGAAATGAGTCTGATTTTTAGATTAATAAAAGCAAAGATAATGAATTTTGAGTTTTTAGGAAAATATTTTTTGTCACGAATATTTTAATCCCTATAACGGGACAAGTTATTCTAATTAGTGTTTGTCTGTAATATCAAT
>PCSS01000011.1 GCA_002771395.1 Bacteroidetes bacterium CG23_combo_of_CG06-09_8_20_14_all_32_9
AAAGGGAGCGTTGATTTTCAATGACTTCTCCCTTTAGGGTTAGGGGTAAAAAGTCATTGAAAATCAAATCCACTGACTTTACAGACAAACACTAATTAACGCAACAATAATTGCAAATAAAGTTTTTGTTTTCATTTGATTTGATTTTTTTTTCTTACTCGTCTGGCTTTTCAGCGCTGCCCCGTTTTTTCACACCGTAGGATATTCGTTTTTTTTTCACAGCTTTTACAAAATGAAATTATCCAACGGGGTAAAGTGGTCGCTGGTCTCCACTTTTATTTTGCAATATTAATATTTTTTTAAACAGTCAAGAACTTTCCAAAGAATTTTTTGGCGGTTCTCGTGTCTGTCCGCTGTGTCGTTGTTATTTGTTAAACTTGCCCATAACATCTGTTTAAACCCAAAGTTGTGTTTATTTCGTCTTTATCTGTAATCGCTTAAAAATTTGCAATCATCTTATTCCCCCTACCCCCTTCAAAAAGGGGGACAAAAAACGTTTTAAGTAATTATAACCGTACTCATACCCAACAGGTGCTTCGCGACCTGTCGGGTATGGGTTTTAATTTAACCATCTAACAATTTTTTCATCCCCCAACCCTCCCGTCTAATCGGGACAAGCCCTTCAAAAAGGGGGACAACTCTACTTTGTTACTGTGATTTTTCGTTTTATGCTTTGCCCGTTCATCTTTATTTCTATTGTATAAACCCCGCCTGGTAAACCGGAAACATTTATAATTGTTGATTTTTCATTAGGTCTTTTCTCAATTACAATATTCCCGGGCAAGTCGTATATTGTAATTTGAGATATAGAATATTTGTCGGAAACAATGTTCAAATTATCCCTGGCAGGACCAGGAAATATTAAAATATTTTTTATATCGGAAACTAAATTGATATTTGTTAATAAAATATTAAAACTTGCCGTTGACTGACATCCGAAGGCATCAGTAACTGTTATATAATAAGTCCCTTCCGATAGCCCGGTAATAGTTTGAGTTGTAGCACCATTGCTCCACAAGTATGTAAAAGGTGCATTGCCCGATGTTATATTTAAAGTTGCCGAACCATCGTTCATTCCCGGGCCTGATACATCGGTTGTTGAAACATTAAATAAAGGTTGACTTAAATGTGCTGTTACAGGAATAAGTCCGCTAACGCAATCGGGTTGTTTTACTTCCCAATCGTAAAAATAATAGTAATAACCTGTTCCTGCTGAACTTGAAGTTATCGAAATAACTCCGCTAATTGAATAAGGATATGTGCACCCGGCGCTATTTCTATATAAATATGGGGATACAGGACCAACCAATCTTAAATTTGCTCCGACAGGTACATTAAAATTTAAAGTAATACGCGAAATTCCTGCCGGAATATTTACGGTTGCAGTTTGCAAAACATTATCACCGGCATCGCGTAATTGTATCGTTCGGTTGCCGGTTGTTTGTGCATTTACTTCAACAGAAATTAAAGTTACCGGGGTTAAACAATCAAAAATAAGATAATGTTCATAAGGTGAAATATAAAATGAACCGTTTATGTTACTTTCAGTATTTCCAACATATTGTGATGCAGAAACTACAGAGCTTTCAACATAATAAGTAGTATCGGAAGTTACATTATTTACATTCATAGAAGTTCCGGTTTGAATTGGTGTTCCTCCTGATGGGCTTGTGTACCAGTTAAGCACACCTGCTCCCGAAGCATTTAGTGTGGCGTTATTTCCATAGCAAACGTAGTCATCGGTAACAACGGGGGGAGTTGCTCCAACCTGTATATAATCGGTTTTTATTTGGGTAAAATCGCCACAAATACCGGCATGAGCGACCAACGTAACCGTATAAAGTCCGGGTGAATTAAAAGTGTGCAAAGGATTCAGGGCGGTGCTTGTAGTTCCATCGCCAAAATCCCAACTGTAACTTGTTGCATTTGTACTTGTATTTGTAAACTGAACACTTAACGGTACCTGGCAGGAAGATGTAATATCAGCCGTAAAATCGGAAGTAATTGATACTGTATTTGCTGTATAATTAGTTATTAATTCGTCGTTTGCCGGGTAACCATCGGTTCCGCCATTAGGATTTGTAATAAACGAACGGATAGTATGACTTCCCGAAGCAAGTGTAATTGAAGGGAAAAGAACAGTATCGGAAGCAAAAGTCAAAAGATTTCCTGTCCATGGCTGAGAAACTATGATTCCGCCGTCAATCTGATAATTTACAGTAGCAGAAGTAAGTGCATCAGTTCCAAGATTTTTAATTATTACAGCAGGTTGAATAGAAATTCCCGAACAGTTGTAAATTCCATTAGGTTGAATTATTCCGGCAAGTTGGGCATCAACAGGAATATTATTATTTACAACCTCAAAAGTTCCAATGTAAGGAACATAATTAAAGGCAGTAACGCAAACATTTACAATTTGACCCACAGTTGACAGGGCAGGATTAAGCGTAACAATTACCGAACCACTTGAAATATAACCGGTACCATAAATTTGATTATTGGCGGTAATTGCTACATAAGCGCCTTCAACATTACAATAGACCTGGAAAGTTCCGGAGCCGACAATAGCAGTCGGTTGATGCGAAACAGTCATGCTCATCGGGTCTTTTGTTCTAACCATCAGACTTGGGTCGCCAAAAATTGTCCAGGTATCGGTCATGTCGAAATCGGCATAAGTATCATTCATTTTCATGCAGCCGTTTTCGCCAATTCCGGCATAAGTGCGTTTAATGTTACCTGAATAAGTTTCAACAAGTATATCAACCATTTCGTCTTGGGCTTCCATAGGTGGACTCCATGATTGATTAATTGTTGAGCCAAAAATCCCTATAGCCCCGGTAGGTCCGCCTGTTTGTTTTGCCCTCATCCATGCTTCGCAAAAACATGTACCTGCATTAAAATGACCAACAACACAAGCCACAGAATATATAAACGGAAGTAAATTTACATTTGTTAAAGCAGCTACATCGGTATTTGAAAAGCCGGAAGTTCCCCAGGCATCGTCAGCCCCATGACCGCAATACAACACAATGCCGGTACCCGGGTTAATACATGAAGCAACCATAGCCGTTGTAGGTTCGCCTGGAGCATCCAAGCCTCCCTGACTTAAGCCAAATAATTCGTCTGAAGAAGTATAAGTAAATCCTAATAATTTAGTTTGAAGATTCCTTATATGCTCGTAATCGTATTCATTGTCATCTCCTGGTCCAAATTCAGAGCCAATTCCGGTATTTTTAGAATACCAGTTTCCAGTTAAAGGTGTTTTTTCATAGAAAATACTTCTTTGAACCTGGGTTTGAACATCTGCAATAGTTTCAGTCGAAAAACGACCAACTAAAAATTCAGGATAATGGTCGCTTCCAGAGATATAAGCATATTCGTTATCTTTAGCTCCGTTTGAACCATCTGTTGTAACAGGAGATGTAACCTGGGCAAAATCGCCAACCAATAATAAAAAAGTGAGTCCATTTGTGTTATAATAATTTGTTACGTAATTTTTAATTGCAGTTACAGTATTTCCAATTGTAGCGACGCTAACCATTTCGCAAGGCAAACCTTTTAAAATTTTCCAATCGACCAAAGGTTGCATCGCTGTCATAAATGAAGCATCTGAAATAATTAACATTCTACCCGGCAACTCATCAATGGGAGTATATTTTAACGTTTTCTGATAATTTAGAAAATGCGAACGGTACAAATTATCGTATTCCTGGTCAATAGACTTAAGCGTTTTAATTCTTACAAAAGTATTTACACCAACGCTTCCCGTTGATTTTACTTTTAAAATAAAATCTGTATAAATTCTTAAAACTTTAGTAATTGGGTTATAGGCGAATGGCTGAATTACTACAGCCACACCTCTGTAATCTCTTAAAATATAGGGTTCTCTTAAAAAAACGGTTTCCGAAGGATAAAAAGCATTTTGCTGATATTCTGTTCCAAAAGTGTATGGAACATCGGATGGATTAACAGTTCTTAATAAATTTCCTTTAGAGGGAGCAACATCAATTCCGTTAATCTCAATGAAATGCGATTTTACAATTTCAACAGTCATTGCATCATAATCGGGAATAATTACCGAAGTGGCAAAGCAAGGCAAATCGGGTGCGCCGGCTTTTAAAATCCGGGCTGCATCGGGGGCATTTACAATGTATGCCGTACTGTTATTTATTAAAACAGGTTTGAGTTCATAAGCATTTAAAACAAAGTTGATAACTGTTTCTGATGTTGATGAAGAAAGAAGTTTGATTTCTGTTTGGGGTTTAGTTGAATTTCCAATTTGAACATAAGAATGTTGCTGCCCAAAAGCAGCAGTAGCCGACAAAGAAACTGTCAGCCATGCCATAAATAAATTAAAATGTTTCATGTGTTTTGAATTTAATTTTTATTTTAACACATTGAAATTCCATTAATTAGTTCTTGTCTATACTGTTAATGATTACTCAGTAGCATGTATAATTCAGCAAAGATAAAAAATTTTAAAAAATGTTCAATGCCAA
>PCSS01000263.1 GCA_002771395.1 Bacteroidetes bacterium CG23_combo_of_CG06-09_8_20_14_all_32_9
ATGTATCGTTTGCAACGGTGAATTTAATTTTTCCTGTAAAAATTTTTCTGAAAAATTAAATCGCTCAATTTAGGGTTAAGATACCTGCACAAATTCCGGCTTTAATTTCACAAGACGATTTTTCTTATACCGCTCCATTAAAAAATTATTGGAGTTCAGCAATAACAGGAGCTGCAACAATAACTTTATCTAATTCAGTAGTAACTTTAAGTACAAATGGAGCAGGAAATACTGCTAAACTTTATTCGAATAAACAAAAATCTGTTACGGATGGAAAACTTATTTTTACAGGAGTAATTTCTACGTATGAAGATAATAATACGGCTTATGGACCTTTATCAAGAGGGTTGGTTAATGGTACTGACAGAAATAACGCCATAGAATTTATAAATATCAGCGGAAATACAATACAAGTTCGAACTGTTTCGGGAGGCGTTGCAACTACTACGAATTATGCTGTCGGGGCTTCGGTTTATAATTACTATAGTTACACCATTATTGCAACGGAATCAAAAGTTGAATTTTATTTTGACGGTAATTTAATTGCAACTCATACAACTAATATTCCAACCGCAAATTTGAATATGTATTTTGACGTAAGTACATGGAGCGGAAATGTTCCACAATGGATAGATGATGCTAAATTTGAAATAATTAAATATTAAAAAATAACAACATGCAAAATTTGAATATTGCATATCAGGACTTATTCGGTTATTCAATTTATTGGAGTTACAGAATTTACGACCTTTTATTTGGCGATGTGTAAGATGAAGCTATGCTTTTATATATGTTTTTACGTGTGCTTTTAACTATGTCAATCATTTTTTTAACGTTTGCAGAAATATTTTTATATATTAACGTAATGCCTGCTTTTTTTAAGTTACCGGTAACATTAATCAACTCATCAGCAAAGCTTCGCGATATAAATATAACTTTGGAAAAATCAATATAAACAGTTCGTACAACTTTTAAAGCAACTATTTTTTTTACCCGTTTTTCAATCATCAAGGCATCTTCTCTAAATCCAACAGATTTTTTTTTGATATAAATAACCTCTGATTTCATTCTGATGTTATTGAATATAGTTGTAAATACTTATTTTTTTCAAATACATTTGAATACTAACTTTCAAACCCTTTAATTTTTTTTTCAAAGAAATAAATTCCACTTTGTTTTTTAAAAAGACCGATTTACTGTTTCCTGTTTCAAGAATCATTTTTCCACCCGTTTGTTCTGCTAAGCTGTGTATGGAATACAATCCGAACGCTCTTTCATTTTTCTTTTTTGCGGATAAACCCCCAACTGCAAGTTGAATTGCTGTTCTATCGTTTTTAGCAAAAATATCATTCTTTAAAAAAGAATTTCTTATTCCTATACCATTGTCTTCAACTAACAAGAAAAAATCAGATTTATTAATTTTAAGTTCCGCATGAACTTTTTTGGCATACGAGTGTTCTTTAATATTTGTAAAGAGTTCGGAAACAATATAAGTAATCAAATCGAGACAACCCTGTGGAAAGGCAATTTGAAGTAATTCAGCAAACAGATGGTCATATTCACTATCGATATTATTTTTTAAAAAATTTTTTTTTATTGTTTTCATCTTTTAAACCTAACACTTACTTAAATTAAATAGAAAATATTCCATTCCTATACCTGAAATGGGAAAGTGCTGGAAAGTGTATTAACGAAAATTTTAAGACTAGGATTTAATTTAGATTTTTCAAGTAATTCTTTATTGTCTCTCATTTCTTTTGACATTTCTTCAAAACTTTTTATTCTTTTATAAGGGTCACTTTTCTTGTCTATGGTAAGTTTTTTTGCTTTAGCAATTCCTTGCATTGTTTTTTTACAACTGAAAATTTTGGATTGTTCAGCAGGAAGGTTTGAATTAAAAGGTAGCAACCAGCATTCAAGGTCGTGAACTGTTATAGCGAAGATTATTTTATTTTTTAATGAAGAATAATCTGCTCCAATCTTTTTTATCAAAACTGCTTTTATCACCTCTATAAATTTGTCTATTTGTACTTCAGACGCATTACCGCCAATATGAGATATTCCTTCGTTCCATTGCTCACATTCGTTGGTGTCAACCTGAACTATACAGAAATCAGTATTAAGAAGACGAGTACGAAATTCTTCAGTTGCTAAATATTTTAAAACTCTATCCCAGCCAACCGATTCATCGCTTTCAGGAAGCCATCTATTAACAGGAATGAGTTTGTTTTTAAAAAAACCATGTATAATATTCTTTAAAATAATGTGGTCGGGCTGACCTTCTCCTATAACAGCAAATTTAATGTTCATTATTCAATAGTTTCAGGTTGTCCGCCTATAATTCCCTTCATCCATCCTTCAGATAGTTTTACATTTTGAAGAGGTTTGTCAATATGGTCGGCAATGGTTTCACCATCAGGGTCTCTTCTTATAACAAATAGTTTTTGTTCAGAATCGTTTAAATCAAGTCCATCTAATACAAACGGGTTATGAGTTGTCAGTATCACCTGTTTACTATGTGTCTCTGATAACTCAACTAAATTCTTTGTCATCTCTTTACATAATAGAGGGTGAAAAGATGCTTCTACATTGTCTATTGAAAAAAATGAAGGTGTTTCTTTACTGAGAAATAATGAAACATAAAACATCAGAAACAAAAATCCTTCATTCACATTGTTTTGGTTTAATAAAATATCGGGAATATACCTGTCTTTAACAACCAAACTTTTTCTTCCAGATACTTTGTCAAATATTGCTTCAAAATCATCAAACCATTCTATGATGTGTAAATATTTTTTTAATTCATCAATGGTTTCTTTACCATAGCTTTCATGAAATATCTGAAGAACGCTAAAAAGCCCTTCTCCCTTTATTCCCAAAGGTTTTATTTGACTTTCTTCTTCAAACATTCTTAATGAACTAACTTCCGGACTATAGATAAGAAAATTGGCTAATTCTATATTGTAGAATTGTTCTTTATAGATTTCATTTATTGAATTAAAATTGAACACTGATTTAATAAATTCTTCAATAGCTCCTTTATCTTCTCCTTTTAGTAGTTCTTTGATTTGTAAAGAAATTTGCCTTATGTTGTTTTTCTGCTCTTCATCATATTTCTCAAATCCTGTTATCCCTTCAACATCACCACCATAAAATGATAATAAAATATTTGTAAACTTTTTTTCTAAGTCCCTTTTTTCTTTTGCATACCATGTTAGTATTGGTTTATTTTCTTCATCAATTGTTAATGATATTTCATTTTTGCCGTTTTTAAAAAGAAGTTTTATCGGTTCTAAAAATGTCTTTTTTGAAAAAGCACTTTTCATCAATTGAGAATTAGCAGTTCTAATCCCTCTTGAGCCTAAAAATTCATTATCAAGTTTATCGGCAGAAGCAGCACCCGCAAATGTTATTGCCTCAAGAATATTTGATTTACCTGAACCGTTTGAACCAATTAGCACATTAAACCTGCCTAATGGAAGTGATAAATTCTGAACCGATTTGAAATTATTTATTTTTATTTCTGTTATCACAGTTTCTCTTTTTGTTGGGCGAAATTAGTTAAATTTTATTTCTTGGCTATATTATCTCTGATAATCGGTAAATTAAATTGTTTTTCGCTTGTTTGTTGTTTTGCAATAGGTGTCGCGTTACCTATGTAGCATCTTATCCATTGACGCCAACTGGTTATACTTCAAGTAAAACCTTACTACAGATCCCAAAATTAGATATATAGCTCAGGTTTTTACCTTTTTTATTTACAAAGACATATTCTTATTTTACAAATTCAAATGGCTTTGTTGCATAGACATTGTAAATATTTGCAAATGGATCATTTGTAAAATTATTAAATTTTAGTTAAGTAATTGGTATTAAAGATAATAAAATTATCCCTGCAACAAAGTCAATTCAAAATCATCAATGGTGATTTTATATTTTGAATGTAGCAATACCCCAGATTATTTTATTCCCAATTTAGTTTTTACTAATGAAAGAATATCATCGCTGTCTTTAGGCCAATAAAGAAGTGTGCCTGTTCCGGTATCAAAAACGTAAGTGTAACCGTTTTCTTTTGCTACTTCTTCGATAGCTTTTTTTGCTTTTTCGATAATTGGCTGAAGTAATTCAGATTCTTTCTTTTGTAAATCTTGTTGTGCATTTGTTTGAAAAGTTTGAATTCTTTGTTGAATAGCAGTTAACTCTTCTTCTTTGGTTTTTTTAATCATGTCGCCTAATGTAGCTTGGTTAGCCTGATAATCGGTGTACTTTTTTTGGAGTTCATCTTGCATAGCTACCAACTGGTCTTCAAGTTGTTTCGAGTAATTCTGCAGGGTTTTTTGAGCAGTATCCCGTTCAGGCATCAATGCAAATAAATCGTTGGAATTCAAATGTCCAAATTTGTTTTTTGGTTGTGCAAAACCTGAAACATTCATTAATAATAGTGCAATTACTATTGCAAATCCAAAATTTTTCATATTCATTTTGTTTAAATTAATTTTTGGCAAATATATAAAT
>PCSS01000061.1:0-3212 GCA_002771395.1 Bacteroidetes bacterium CG23_combo_of_CG06-09_8_20_14_all_32_9
ATTCAATAACATTTCCAAAAACCAGCCCCTCACTTACACGGTTCGTTTTCAAAATACCGGAACAGGACCTGCACATAATATTACACTGCGTGACCAACTGGACAGCGATTTAGATATTACAACATTAAGAATACTTTTAAGCAGTCATACTATTTCTCATGTAGAAATTATTCCCGATAATGCTTTAATTATTTCTTATAATAATATTGAATTGCCCGATAGCAACAGCAATGAGCCGGGCAGTCATGGCTTTGTAACCTTCAGCGTTAAACCCAAACCAAATCTTTCTGAAGCAACAACCATTACCAATCAGGCAGGAATATATTTTGATTTTAATGAGGTGGTGCTTACAAATACAACGCTGAATACCTTGTATAATCAACCCACACCTATTGCAGATTTTGAAACAAAACATTCATGCACAAATACAGGACTGGTATATGATTTTGCATATACCGGAAATACTGCTGATAATGCTACTTTCTTTTGGGATTTTGGCAATGGTGCAAGCCCTTCCACTTCAACAGAACAAAGCCCAACCGATATAATATATAGCACCATCGGGACTAAACAAATAACCTTGACTGTTACCCGTTTTGGATGTACTGCTATTATAAATAAAAATGTTGAAGTTGCTACTGTATTAACCGGAAAGGATAATAAAAAAGTAATAATTTGTCATAATGGTAACACTATTGAAGTCAGCCTTAATGCATTGCCTGCACATCTGGCGCATGGCGACTGTGTGGGTGAATGTGGTAATAATAGCAATAAAATAGCCAAACAAAGCGAGCAAAGTAACGATGAGATATATGATGTAAATATTATTCCTAATCCAAGCAACGGTAAATTTACTTTATTAATTTCAGTTAATTCTGATGATAATATTTCTTTTTATTTGGAAAATGAAAAAATAGTAATTGGTATTTATGATGTTTTGGGAAAAATAATTTATAAATCCTCAATTATAAATCCTAATTCAACAATTGATATTAGTAGTTATTCAAAAGGAATATATTTCTATAAAATTACTTCTCAGAAAAACTTTATTTCTGCCGGGAAATTGATTATTCAATAAAGCATTTTAGAAAAACAATATAAAAAATTATGAAACAAAAATCTTTTTTAAGCATCAGTGCTTTTATGTTTCTCTTTTCCTTGTGTTATGGTCAAGTATGGTCTACGTTGGGTTCTGGAACAAATGGTGGAGTAAACGCTTTAGCGAAAGATACTTCACTTAATCAATTATATGTTGGAGGGCAATTTACAATTGCCGGAAGTATTTCTGCACAATACGTTGCAAAATGGAATGGTACTAACTGGGACACTCTATGTTCTGGAGTGAATAATACAGTACATGCATTAGCTATGTATAATGGAGAATTATATGCAGGAGGTTATTTTACTGTTGCAGGTGGTGATTCTGCGAAATATATTGCAAAATGGAATGGCACAAGTTGGATGCCTGTGGGAACAGGCCTGAATAATGCGGTTTTTGCTTTGGCTGTATATAATGGAGAATTATATGCAGGAGGTAATTTTACTACCGCAGGAGGAATATCAGCAAATTATATAGCAAAATGGGATGGCGTAAGTTGGTCATCCATTGGAACAGGAGTAGATAATTTAATTTGGACTTTACTTGAATATAATGGAAAACTTTATGCAGGAGGATGGTTTACTAATGCAGGAGGTAATATATCTAATTACATTGTCAATTGGGATGGAAGCACATGGTCATCAGTAGGGCTGGGAACAAATAGTTCTGTTAGGACATTGGCAACCTATAATGGAAAGCTTTATTTGGGTGGAGGATTCACAATGGCGGGTAATATACCTGCTAATTATATTGCAAGTTGGAATGGTTCAGATTTTGACTCACTTGGTACGGGATTAGATAATTATGTTTACACATTGGATGCTTACAATTGTG
The DNA here is from genome assembly GCA_002771395.1 of Bacteroidetes bacterium CG23_combo_of_CG06-09_8_20_14_all_32_9. GTDB lineage: Bacteria > Bacteroidota > Bacteroidia > Bacteroidales > GWA2-32-17 > GWA2-32-17. The sequence goes on from PCSS01000061.1 coordinate 1,934, forward strand.
AATTATATGCTGGAGGTTCTTTTGACAACGCAGGGGGAATCTCTGCAAAAAAAATTGCAAAATGGAATGGAACAGCATGGACCCCTGTCGGGTCTGCAATAATATCAGGTGGTATTAATGCTTTATCTGCTTATAATGATGATTTATATGTTGGCGGAACGATATTTGCTCCCGGTAATAATATTCTAAAATGGAATATTCCCATCCCATCGCCTCCAAATGCTTCATTCTTAGCGAATGATTCAACCATACAAATGGGCAACTATATCCAATTTACAAATACAAGCACAACCGGAACAACTGCTCAATGGAGTTTTCAGGGAGGGATTCCAACAAGTTCATCAGACCTCAATCCTATAATTTATTATCAGAATATTGGTATTTATGATGTTACACTCATAGTAACAAATTGTGCTGGCGCAGATACTTTAGTTAAAAGCATGTACATTAATGTTGATTCAAATATCCATTCTATTTCTTATGGAATTTCATCGGATTTTTTAGAGATAATCATTCGGCCACACACTGCAATTTATGAGGGTCCGTATTATATCTATTATTACAAACCATTAAACTATGATACATTGACTAGTCCGATACTATTCGCCGTTCACGGTTTAGGAGGTAATGGTAATAGTGCAATTGGAGATTTGCAGGCAATAGCCGACAATCGAAATGCTTTAATTGTTGCCCCTAATATGCATACTGGTGCTCTTGGCTATGCGTATGTAGCTGATGTATTTTGGGATAGCATTTCGGGTTGCTATCATATAACCTGGATGCCGGAAGTATTCAAACAAATATACCGACATGTATTACATAGAGAGAACAGGGATAGTATTCCCGCATATTTAATCGGCTTTTCAGCAGGCGGGCAGTTTACTACCCGGTATATGTTAGTGCGACAGTTTGCTCCTGATTCCATTCCTCTCCGAATGGCAGTATCCAGTAACCCATCCAATTACACTCTATGTACTGATACTTTTAACAATGCTGAAATGCTTTGGTATCCATATAGATGCGGCTTAGCTGGTATGCAATATCTTACATGGAATTGTGCTCAAGTGGATACTCCATTAGTAAAGGATTTTATTTGTGATGAGCATGTAATGCAGTACTATAATGAAAATTATGGTATATTAATTGGAACGGCAGATACAGAAACATTTTCTGGATTTTGTCCTTTTGCTCAAGGAACTAGTCGCTATGAACGTGCACGCAACTTTTACAACTTTTCCGATACCAATGCCATTACGCGAGGCACAACTTTAAAATGGCA
>PCSS01000061.1:3226-3603 GCA_002771395.1 Bacteroidetes bacterium CG23_combo_of_CG06-09_8_20_14_all_32_9
TGGGCATAGCCCATGACGGATACTGGATGTACAACACTAAGCGTAATGTTACAGATAGTTCCACAATAGCAGAAACACTGCTATTCGATTCGCCTTATCATACAGTACCAAGCTTTGCTCCGGTAGCTTCATTTATAGCCTCAGATACGGTAGTTTTTCTGCCCAATGCCATGGTACTTTTCAGCAATCAAAGCACAAATACTGTGAGTTACCTTTGGGATTTCGGCGACAGTTTGCAAAGTACCGAAATATCACCCTTACACCTTTACCAGGATACAGGAACCTATACCATAACCCTGGTAAGTTGTAGCACTTATGGCTGCAGTTGCGATACACTAATAAAACAAAGTTTAATTGAAGTCAAAAATCCTGGTTCG
>PCSS01000061.1:3635-3862 GCA_002771395.1 Bacteroidetes bacterium CG23_combo_of_CG06-09_8_20_14_all_32_9
TTCAGTATATCCTAATCCTTCAGTCCAATCGGTTACTTTTAAGTTTGCCACTTATGAAAATTCTGAGGTTAATTTGTCACTTTGCAATATACTGGGGCAACCTATTGAAAACCTATATACAGGCAAAACAAATGCAGGTGAGATTAAAAAAATTAAATACGATTTAAACAGTTTGAATAGTGGAGTTTACATTGGAGTTTTCAGAACAGGTTCAAGTAATAATGTTG
>PCSS01000061.1:3929-4611 GCA_002771395.1 Bacteroidetes bacterium CG23_combo_of_CG06-09_8_20_14_all_32_9
AGGAATTTATTTTGATTTTAATGAGGTAGTGCTTACAAATACAATGCTCAATACATTGCTAACTTTTCCTGAACCTCCACGCAATCGCTCGCATCTTGCGAGTGATTATTCCTTTGGCATCTTGCCATGTAACAACAAAATACATTTGGTTTTGAATTATGAACGAATCACGTAAAACAACACCATAGAGATATGTTTGAAGCAAAAATGTTATAGGCAAATAAAATACTCACTCGCAGGATGCGAGCGAGTGTATTAGAATGACTATTGAATGACTTTAAAAATATAAATCATGTTAATCATAAAAATCAAATAAATCAGTGGTTCAGACAATTAAACAAAGTGCTCAATGTTCAATATTCAAAAATCAATATTCAATATTCAAATTATGCTTAAAGGAACCTATACCTTATTAATAACGCCTTTCAAAAGTGATCTTTCCTTAGACGAAGAAGGATTAAGAACCTTAGTCAGGCGCCAGATTAAAGCCGGTGCTGATGGCATTGCACCCCTTGGCGTTACGGGTGAAAACACACTTCTGTCTGATGAAGAAGTGTACAAGGTAGTCAGCATTATTGTTGAAGAAGCCAAGGGCAAGGCTAAAGTAGTACCTGATGCCTGCGAAACCAATATGCAACGGGCAGTTGAACGGATTAAAAAATTTAATGATATGGGAGTAGAT
>PCSS01000166.1:0-137 GCA_002771395.1 Bacteroidetes bacterium CG23_combo_of_CG06-09_8_20_14_all_32_9
GTTTCCGTTTCCGTTTCCGTTTCCGTTTCCGTTTCCGTTTCCGTTTCCGTTTCCGTTTCCGTTTCCGTTTCCGTCTCCGTTTCCGTCTCCGTTTCCGTCTCCGTTTCCGTTTCCGTCTCCGTTTCCGTCTCCGTTTC
>PCSS01000166.1:148-2601 GCA_002771395.1 Bacteroidetes bacterium CG23_combo_of_CG06-09_8_20_14_all_32_9
CCGTTATCGCATATTTTACAAAAATCAAAAAAATTCGTAGTTGTTCCCAATCCGCTAACTGTTAAACTTTTATGAATATGGTAACCTGTTCCTATTTTTTCATTAATTATATTATTTTCTGATGAAGTTAAAAAGGTATGTTTATAAATCGTATGTCCTTCTCCTGCTTGTGATGGCTCCTGCGTCAAATATTGAAAATTTACAATTAATTTAATTTTCTCATTTATTTCAACCGTTGTATCTCTGTTAATATTATCATTCATTGAAAAATCTAATAATTCATCTGTCCCGATTTCTGTTCTCTCGTATTCGCTATAATCAGGATTAAATTTATTTTTATAAATTTTTACTGTATAATCCATTTTTTTTTCATTCTTTGTGATGGCTTCACTCTTAATCTCTATGCTATTTATTTTATTTATTCCAAAACAATTCGCACACTCTTTTTTAACCATTTTATAAAATTTTATTTTTTTAAATTTAATTATTTAACTTTATTTAAAGATTTAGAAAATTGTTAATTAAAATTATTATTTTAATGATTTGTTTAACAAGTTGTTAAATTATTTATAATATATATTATAATAATAATATATATTATAAATAAATAAATAAATAATAAATAAATATTATTTATTTATAAAATAATAAATAATATGCTTAAATAAATTTAAGCATATAAACCATTTATTATTTTAAACTGCTCTCCCGTAAAAATCCTGTGATGTGAAATAAATAACTCGTCTCCGATTATTTCATTTCGCAACTCTGCAAAATCCTCCTTTCTATTTGGGCATTGTATAACTTGTCCTCTTAACGGTTTTCCATTGCATTCTTCTCCTTGTCCTTCTGGCATTTTATTTTATGTTTTAAATTTTTAATTTTTTTAATTATTATTAATTATAAAAAATCCATTAAATATTATTAATATTTTTTATTCAAATAATTAATTTTTTTCTCTCCGCTTCTTGTCAGGTAAAAAGTATCTCGCTTAAAAAATTTATTTTTATTATCTCGTTTAATTTCGTTTCGTCTGTGTAAAATATAAAATTGGTTTTCTGTTGTGTGTTCATTTATACCAAATCCTAAAATTTTAGAATAAGTTGAAATATTTAAATGCGGATATTTTTTTATTAATGTTAAAATTTGTTCTTTGGTTGGCATTTTATTTTTTAACTAACAATTTGTTAAATAATTAAATTTAAAAAAAGAAAAAAAAATAAAAAAATAATTTATCAACTTTCTTAAAAAATCAATCATTTATTTATTAAGTATTCCGTCAATTTTATTCACTGTGTCGTTTAATCTGTCCGCATACTCAAATAAGTGAATTATTTCTTTTGCGTTCGTTTTAAAATAATTTTCAAATTCCTCAATTTCTTTAACATACTCGGTTTTTATATTATTTTTTAAAAAATCCTCTCTGCTAAAAAAATTCCTCCATCTACCGTTTATTTTTTTGTAATCCTTAAAATACTCAAATTTTAATTTTTCTCGGTCATTTCGTGGGAATATTGCTTTAATACCTGTTTTATATTCTCGGTTTTGTCCTGATGAAGTATAATCAAAATCCTCGCTTATATCTCTTTCAAAATACTCGTTTCCGTCTTTTATGCCTCCTCTCCATCGTCCCCAATCTGTCTCCCAATCTTTCTTTTCCATTTTATTTATTTATTTATTTATTTATTTATTTATTAAAATTAGATTATATTATATTAAATAAACAAAATCTAAATTAATTTAGATTTTATTAAAAATTTTCAAAATATAATAATTTTTCTAATTCAATAGAATAACCATCAATATATATTTCATCAATTATTAATTTTAAACTTTCTTTATATTCTCTGTAATCATCAATTATATAAATATCATTGTTTAGCAATCTAAATAATGTCGTTGAAATTCCTATTATATCAATTTCGTAAAAAATGTTATTTAGTGTTTTTATATATGCATTCATTTTATATATATTGTAATGGTATGAAATTAAAATATTATGATTTTTAGTCCTCTATTTTTATTATATTTTGTTTAAATTTTTTTGTATTTCTATTACCGCTTCCTCTATTTGTATAGTTAAATTATCAATGTCTGTTTTTTCAATTTTTTCGTTCTCCTGCATATGTTTTGCAATGGCTAAAATTTTTTTTGTTTGTCTTATTATTTTTTCCCGCGGTGTGTAAAATTCTTTATCAAAATATGCGTTTAAAATTTCCTGTAATTGTTTATTTATGCTCGTTCCTTCACACTCTAATTTTTTTAATTGTTCTGCGTTTATGTAAAAACTTCTTATTTGTTTGTTCGTTGTAGTCATTTTATTTATTTAACAATATTTTTTTTTCAAATTTTACCAATTCTTTAAATTCCTGCCTAATGCCTTTATTGGCTTCGTCTCTTTCTGTTTTTTCCTCAACCTCTTTAAAACTCAAACAATCACTCACAAACCTATA
>PCSS01000166.1:2617-3314 GCA_002771395.1 Bacteroidetes bacterium CG23_combo_of_CG06-09_8_20_14_all_32_9
TTTTTCATTTTGTTTTATATTTTGTTTTATATTTTATTATTTGTTTAACAACTTGTTAAATAATTAAGAGTATAAATAAATAAATAATTATTTATTTATTTATTTGGTAAATAGTGTCTGATTTTAAATTTAAAATTTTTTTTTCAAATGCTCGCATTTTCGTCGTTTGGCTTTCGGTAAGATAAAATAAAAATGTATTTCTGCAAATTCGTTGTTTATTGTATTTGTCGTCGTATATATGTTTATAAATTTTTTTAAAATAACAAAATAATACATTGTTTTTTTTGTTTTGGTCGTATGGCATAACATAAGCACAAATTCCAAATTTCCAAATGTTCTCGTTGTCTTGTGTCCATATTCTTAAAATTTCCTCATAATATTTTATATCCTCTTTTTTTATGTTTTTTTCTTTTATCATTTTACTTTAATTGTTTGTTTGTTTGTTAATTAATATATTTATAATTAATTAAGAGTATATATAAATAAATAAATAATAAATAAATAATAAATTTAATTTCTAATTTTGTATTTTATATAAATTATGGTTATACCTAACAATAAACAGAATGAACAAGAAAAAATACACAAATAAAAATCAATACAACCTTTTGAAATTTCGTTTATGCACATTCCTCCAATGGATATAAAAATTATTCCTAAAAAATCTAACAATGTATTTATTTTTATTTCTCTTCCG
>PCSS01000166.1:3396-4458 GCA_002771395.1 Bacteroidetes bacterium CG23_combo_of_CG06-09_8_20_14_all_32_9
TTTCAACCTTTAATTTTAAATCCTCTTTATATTTTAATAAATCTTTTCCAATTTCTGCAATAATATCCTCAAAAGTTGGCTTATTCATTATAAAATTATCTGCATTTGTTAAAGTAGTATTTATAAACTGGTCTTTTATTTCCTCGTTGGTTGAATATTCTTCTAAATCTTTGTTTATTTCGTCGTTTATTTGTCCTTGTAAAATACCAATTTCTAAATTATATGTATTCAATGAACCATAAAGCACAGTAGCATAGGCAATTTTTAAAGTTATTATAATCATATCCATCGGATTGGTAATACTTGGGCTTGATGTTTGATTAAGAATATTTCCAATGCTTGTAAGCAATGCCTCGCTTCTCTGTCCTTTAAATTCCAAATCTTTAAGTAAATACTCTAAATTATTTTTTTTTGCTTCTATCTGTTGGGAATAAAGTATCTCAAAAATTTTTAATAAATTTTCTTTAATTTGTCCTTTGTTTTCTAACTCTTTTTTTGTTTTTTCCTCGTAAATTTCAATTAATTTTTCTATTTTTAACCGCTTATTTTCTAATAAAAAAGGATATAGATTTATTATTTTTTTATCGGTTAATCCCTCAGAAATTAACAGGTCGTTTATTCGTTGTCTTTCATCGTTTATGTTGTCTCGTCGTTTGTTAGCAAATTCCTCCTTGTTCATTTTACTTTTTTTATTTCGTTTCTAATGCTCTTTTTTTAGCAATTTTATCCGTTTTCCTCGCTCGTAATCTTAATTCTCGTTCAACTTTTTTCGTTGATTTTAAATTTTCTTTTCTGTAATCATCAGAAGTAATTAAAACTTCCATTTTATCAGATAATTTTTTAAATAACTCTTTTTGTTGCTCTATGTTTGTTTGCAAATTTTTAAATAATAATTCTTTTAAAATTTGTATGTCGTCCATTTTTTTATTATTCTTCGTCTTTCATTAAATACCTATAAAAATCTTTTGAATGCATTAAATATAATTCATCTCCTAAAAATTTGTTTCTTAATTCTGCAAATTCCTCCTTTGTGTTATGTCCTTTCCATCGCTTACAATTATT
>PCSS01000304.1:0-4352 GCA_002771395.1 Bacteroidetes bacterium CG23_combo_of_CG06-09_8_20_14_all_32_9
GAAAGTGAATTATAAATATTGATGTGGCGGCTGAAAGCTTTTCCTATAACAACAAAGCTAAACATAGTGGCGGCTCTAAGCACCGATGGCGACAAGCCCGTAAGTAAGGCGTATCCCCAAAGACAAAGTACGATAAGTACAGCTTTTAAAAACCGCAGTCGTTTTTTCTTCGACATAAAAAACAGAAGAAAATCAAGCACAACAAAAACAACACCTACGTGCAAACCGCTTACTGCCAATATGTGCATGGCTCCTGATGAAGAGTATGCTTTTTTTACTTTTGCATCCAATTCATTTTTGTAACCGAGTGTAATGGCTGATGTTACACCAAATGTTTCGCCGGTAAAACCGTATTTTCGCAAAACCCACAACAAATTGTTGCGAATATTTTCGGCAAATAAAAGCAAACCGCTTTCAGCCTTTGAACTAAGCAAATACCATTTCTGCGATTTTAAATAGGCATGATGAGTAACAAGATGAAAAGCAAGATATTGCTTGTAATCAAATTCCTTCGGATTGCCTGCATTTTCAACTTCCTGCAAAACAGGTTCAAAAACAACTCTATCACCATTTTTTAGTTCTGATGATCGTTTCTCTTTTTGAAAATACAGAATTACGCGTCCATCTGCTTGTATCCATTCGTTTTTAACGCGAATAGCCTGAATATCAAGAACCGTTTTAATTGTTTTTTCTTTTTCCGAAGGCTGCTCAATAATTTCGCCAAGTACGTATCCCGATTTTTCTGATGAAAAAAAATCTTTCTTTACTGTATGTTGTGAAGTTAAAGTATATCCCAAAAAAAACAAACTCAAATTAAGTATAATTCCCCAGAAATAAGCTATCGAAAATTTTGAACGAAGTGAAGGAATTAACTGAAATACGAACAAAAATAGTATTAATGCAATAATACCGGCAATTAACCATAACAATGAAAAATCAGGAAAAAATCTGCAGAAAGTAATTCCGAAAATAAAAGGTAAAACTAACCTTACAAATGGAATGTTTGAAAAATTCGAAACATACGATTGCATTAGTAAAATTAAATATTAACAAATAGTTAATTGCAAAAATATTTTATCGTAGTACTATCCGCAACTATAACACTATCGGCAAAGTTGTCCCAGGCAATAACATCGCCGCCGCACAATCGGTGAAACTCAAGCGTGTCTTTTGGCTGATTGTTTGCATTGTAAAACTTCATTTTATAACAGTCTTTACAAACCGGTGTTTCTTCCTCGGCAAGTTTTTCACACGAAAGAAAAGCAACACTTACGATAATTGCAATAAACAAAATATTTTTTTTCATCTGTTTATATTTTATTAATTTGTTGATATTCAGATTGAATGAATTTGATGTAGATTGATAGGATTGAGAGCGTTTTCTCAATCTTTTTCAATCTCTTTTCTCAATCTCATTCCTTAACCTCAACCTTAACCTCTCTCCGATTCATTACTGATGCATGTATCAACAACTTACGCGGGAGTTATATAGAAGTATTTGGAGAAGATTTATTCTTTTCTTTTTTCTGAAATAATTTTATAAGTTCTTCGGGCGATTTACCTAAATTTTCAATCATAATTTTTGTGTCTTTTACTAATGGATGATTGGGATATTTATCTATAAACCGCTGATAATGAAAACGTGCTTTATCGTAATCGGCTAGTTCTTCATTAACAAAGCCCTGCATAAAAATACAAATTGGCATTTTCGGAAAGTCCGGATAATTGTTTTCAATTCTTTCGTAATATATTAGGGCAAGTTTTCCTTTGTTTAATGTCTTACAAAATCCTGCGGCTCTGAATAAATATTCGGCTGAAGAAAAATCATCGGCAAAATTGTTGGCAAAACGAACATATAAATTTACTGCACTATCTGCCGCATTTATATTTAAAGTCATAAGACTGTCGTTATAAAATTGTTTTTCGGCTTGCTGGATTTGAACAAGCAATTTGTTTTTTTCCTGCATTTTTTTTTCTGACTGACTGCACGAACAAATAGCAACAATTAAAATTCCCAATATCAATGTGTTTCTCATTTTTTATTTTTTTTTAGCGAATTTCATATTATAACTTACTTTAACCTTGCCAATAATAATGTTATTTAATTTATTTTTGATTAATGCACGTCTGATTTGTGAAAGGTGGTCGGGGATAAGTATCCCGGAGAGGTGGTCGTACTCATGCTGAAAAATACGGGCTTTAATTCCATCAAAAACTTCTTTGTGAAGCACAAAGTTTTCATCAAAATATTTAATACTAATTTTTGGTTTGCGGCTAATTTCTTCACGAATTCCGGGAAGACTTAAACAACCTTCGTTATAAAACCATGGTTCGCCTTCTTCACTGATAATATAAGGGTTAAGAAAAACTTTTTTAAATCCTGTAAGTTCTTTATGATCGTTGGCAAGCGGTTCGGCATCAATAATAAAAAGTTTTACCGGCAAGCCAACCTGTGATGCTGCTAAACCAACTCCCTCGGCATTAGTTAATGTTTCCCGCATATTGGTAATCAATTCTTTTAAGTTTGGATAATCGGGCGAAATATCTTTGGAAATTTCGCGCAACTCAACACTTCCGTATCCAAAAACCGGCAATATCATTTTTTTCTGAGTTTTAAATATTCCAAATAGTCCTGTAATAAAATGGTAGCACTTACCGAATCAATCAGCGCTTTGTTTTGTCTGTTTTTTTTGCGTAATCCGCCATCTATCATTGTTTGAAAAGCCAATTTTGAAGTAAATCGCTCATCGTACATATCAACAGGAATTTGAGAAAATGTTTTTTTTAGTTTATCTGCAAAAGGCTTTATAAATCGCATGGACGATGATTCGGTGTTGTCCATTTTTTTTGCCAAACCTACCACAAATAACTCAACATCTTCTTTTTGAATATAATTTTTTAAATACTCAAAAATATCTCTTGAAGATACTGTAGTTAAGTTGGTTGCAATAATTTTAAGTGAGTCGGTAACTGCTAAACCAACACGTTTTTGTCCGTAATCAATTGCTAAAATTCTACCCACTTTAAAAATTTTTTGTAGTGCAAACCTACATAAAATTGTGTAAATGCCAATGTTTAGTTATAAATTTTGTTAACTCTTTATATTCTAACTTCTTAATAGTAACAAGCGAATGTACTTGAAAAATTGAACATTGAAATAATCGAACATTTGAAAATTCAAATATAAAGACAATACAGATATATCAACTCATTAATGATAAATATTATACTTATAATCAGTATAAATGATTACAAAATATTGTAAACAAAAAAGGTAAATATATTTTCCGATTATAAGCAACCTAATAATATTTTAAACGTCTATTAACTGAATTTATAATAAAGTAAAAAAAATAATAATTTTACATTATGAAAAAACTTGTACTTCTTTTTAGCACAGTCGTTCTTACAGGTATCGCCTGTGCGCAGCATACGCTGACAATTAATCCTGTTTCCGACTGCTACATCGTAACCTTTGGCGGCGGTGAAGGAAAAAATTCCTTTCTGAAATTCAACATCAGTTCTATTCCCCCGGGTGCAGTGTTCACAAACACGAAATTACGGGCGTTTGTTACCAATATTAATCCAAATTGGGATAGCGACTTATGGATTGTACATTATTCCAACCAAACATGGGTAGAAGGCGACAGTAATATGGTTATATGGAACCCGGTATATTTTACTGATACGCTTATTCAACTTTCCGGTTTCGGAACAATACCCGGATGGACAGAGACTATTGATATTAAGTCATTCCTGGATACCGACTACCTGCTTGGAAATACCTTCTTTTCAGTATTCCTTAAAGATGTTGATGACATGACTACTGTACCAATGCCGGGGAGTGTTAGCATAAATGATAACGACAGTATGATGCTCGGAAATATTTTTAATGATAATATTGTCTTCACACCGAGAGAATGGGTAAATTCTCCACCCGAATTAGTAATTGATTATGGTATCACACCAACAGTGCAACCTGTATTACCTGTTCCACCTGTTTGTGAAGGGTCTCCTGTCTCATTTTCAGTTACAGCTACCGGTGATATTCCATTTACCTATCAATGGCAATTAAACGGAGTTGATAGCAGGTGCTAATACTGATACTTATTCATTGAGTTCGGCACAACTTACAGATGCAGGAAATTATACATGTGTTGTTACAAATGCTTATGGTTATGATGTTTCAGATAGTATTGCCCTGATTGTCAATCCTGTTCCTATAGTAAGTGTTGTTGGAACGAACATTACCTGCAATGGACTTTGCGATGGAACTGCAACTCTTACTGTAACCGGTGGCACGGCTCCTTATTCATATATGTGGAGTAATGCCGCTATTGGTAATCCTATAA
>PCSS01000304.1:4387-4568 GCA_002771395.1 Bacteroidetes bacterium CG23_combo_of_CG06-09_8_20_14_all_32_9
ACTGATGCAAATGGTTGCACTGCAACAATATATGTTACAATAACCCAACCATCAGCACTTACAGTTTCTGTTTCACAAACCAATGTGAGTTGTTATGGGGGTTGCGATGGAACTGCAACTCTTACTGTAACCGGTGGCACGGCTCCTTATTTATATATGTGGAGTACAGGTAGCTATCCTG
>PCSS01000062.1 GCA_002771395.1 Bacteroidetes bacterium CG23_combo_of_CG06-09_8_20_14_all_32_9
CCTTTAAAATATTTTTGCGTAACATGAGTTATATACTTCAAAAGGGAATAATTTGGGTTTTACCTTTTTATACTCCCCTCTCCAAATTGGAGAGGAGTTGGGGCAATGTCGTTAAGTTAAGGAATAAAATGCTGTTTATCAGTATTTTTAATTGCCCCGACATTTATGTCGGGGAATTAAATTAGCATCATTTTCGGGCTTTAGCCCAATATCCGTTAAAAATGTTTGGCTAAAGCCTAGTTTAATTTATATATTTTTCCACGAGCTAAAGCTCGTGGCTATTGATTATCTGCAAATTATACATTAACTAAATGACATTGGGGGTGAGGTCATAAAGAAATAAAAACTCAAATTATACCGTATCATAGTATATGGCACTATTTCAGAAGAATTATTTTTTTAGGAGGATTTTATTTTTTTTACAAAAGATATAAAATATTTTTTTATTAAAAATTTATATCTTTGCACCCCAGGAAAAATTAATTTTATACAACATGTACGCTATAGTTGACATTGCAGGACAACAGTTTAAGGTTGAAAAAGACAAAAAATTGTACGTTAACCGCCTTGAAGCAGCAGAAGGTAGTTCTGTGGAATTTGACAAAGTGTTACTCCTTGACAATAACGGTAAAGTAACAATTGGTACACCTCTAATAAAAGGAGTATCAGTTTCTGCTAAAATACTTGAGCATTTAAAAGGTGATAAAGTACTTGTTTTTAAAAAGAAAAATCGCAAGACCTATCAAAAGATGAATGGACATCGTCAATATCTTACCAAGTTAGAAATTGAAAACATTAAAATTTAAAATCAAAATTTTCCGAATATGGCACATAAAAAAGGTGCGGGAAGTTCGCATAACGGACGTGAATCGCAAAGTAAACGACTTGGAATAAAAATTTACGGAGGTCAGGTTGCAAAATCGGGTAATATTATTGTTCGCCAAAGAGGAACAGTTCATTTTGCCGGTAAAAATGTTGGAATGGGAAGAGACCATACACTATTTGCACTTGCCGACGGAAAAATAATTTTTAAGAAAAAAAGAAATAACAAATCTTTTGTTTCTGTTGAAACTGTTCCGGTAAAATAATTTTTTTTTCATAATTTCATTTTTCCCGGTTTTTGTATGTCAGAAACCGGGTTTTTTTAAAATTTAGTAATTACTCATCCCCTATCCCTTTCTCTGAAAATCAAAGAGGGGGAATTAAGAAAAAATGAATGAATATAAAACAATTAGCAAGAGAACTCAGAAAAAATTAAACTGGGGCAGAGGGAATGCTTTGGCAAAAATTAAGAAATAAAAAACTATACAGGTATAAATTTCTCAGGCAACATCCAATTATTCATAGTAGATTTATTAACAAATTATATTTCTTTATTGCCGATTTTTATTGCGCAGAAAAAGAATTAGTGATTGAGCTTGACGGCAAAATTTACGAGAACCAAAAAGAATATGATGAACAACGCGACCTGATTTTAAAAGAGAAAAATCTTACAATTATTCGTTTTAAGAATGAAGAACTGGAAAAGATGGAAACGGTGTTATTAAAAATAAAAACACAATTCTACTCACCTCTTAGTACCCTCTCTATTCATATCATAGAGAAGAGGTCGGGGGTGAGTAGTAACAAAATTTATTAATTATGTTAACATTAAAACTTATTCGTGATAATAAAGAATTTGTAATAGAGCGCCTTGCAATAAAAAATAATAATGCCCGCACCAGTGTCGAAAAAATTATTGAACTTGATAAACTTCGAAAAAGTTTTCAAAATCAATCTGACAACAAACTTGCTGAATTAAACAAAGTTTCACAAAAAATAGGGCAATTAATAAAATCGGGACAAAAAGAACAAGCCGAACAAGCTAAACAGGTTACTATTAATTTGAAAGAAGATACCCGTCGGCTTACCCAGCAACTTTCCGATACCGAAAAACAACTTCAGGAAATACTTATTACATTACCCAATCTTCCACATTCTTCAGTTCCTTCAGGGAAATCTGCAAAAGACAATATTATTGTACGTTCGGGTGGGCCAAAAATTACTGAAAACGAAAACATGCTGCCACACTGGGATTTGGCAAAAAAGTATGACATCATTGACTTTGACCTGGGAAATAAAATTACAGGTACAGGTTTTCCAGTTTACAAAGGGAAAGGGGCAAAATTTCAGCGTTCACTTATCAGTTTCTTTTTAGATGAAGCCATAAAAGCAGGATTTCGCGAAGTAATTCCGCCTTTTATGGTAAACCCTGATTCAGGTTTTGGAACAGGACAGTTACCTGATAAAGACGGACAAATGTATTATATAACATTTGATAATTTTTATCTGATTCCTACTGCTGAAGTTCCGGTTACCAATATTTTTCGTGATGTTGTGTTAAATGAATCCGATTTTCCTGTAAAATATACCGCTTATACTCCTTGCTTTCGCCGCGAAGCAGGTTCTTACGGAAAAGATGTGCGCGGCTTAAACCGCCTTCACCAGTTCGATAAAGTTGAAATCGTAGTAATTGAAAATCCTAAAAACTCTTATACACAACTCGAAACTATGGTTAATTATGTAGAATCGTTAGTAGTAAAACTTTGCTTACCATACAGAATATTAAAACTTTGCGGTGGCGACATGAGTTTTACTTCTGCCTTAACTTACGATTTTGAGGTTTATAGCGAAGCTCAAAAACGCTGGCTTGAAGTAAGCTCGGTTTCAAATTTTGAATCGTTCCAGGCAAACCGTTTAAAACTCAGGTATAAAGATGAAGTTACAAAAAAGAATCAACTTGCTCATACCTTAAACGGCAGCGCTCTTGCTTTACCACGAGTTGTTGCCGCTTTACTCGAAAATAACCAAACTGTCAACGGAATAAAAATTCCGGATGTGTTGGTTCCTTATACCGGATTTAAGTTGATTGATTAGAAATGCTTGCAAGAAAATACCAATTTTTTCGTTATACTTGCAACAAAATTGCTCATTTATACTTCAATAAATGAATAAATTGAGTTTTACCTTTTTATACTCCCCTCTCCAAATTGGAGAGGAGTTGGGGCAATGTCGTTAAGTTAAGGAATAAAATGCTGTTTATCAGTATTTTTACTTGCCCCGACATTTATGTCGGGGAATTAAATTAGCATCATTTTCGGGCTTTAGCCCAATATCCGTTAAAAATATTGGGCTAAAACCCAGTTTAATTTGTATATTTACTCACGAGCTAAAGCTCGTGGCTATTGATTATCTGCAAATTATACATTAACTAAATGACATTGGGGGTTGGGGGTGAGTTTATAAAGAAATAAAAACTCAAATTATAACGTTTCAAAGTATTCAACAGTAAACTCCGCATTTTGTTGCTTCGTAAGCCTCAAATTTGAAGTTTTTTTGCAGATATTATATCTGGGCTTTTATACTACAACCAGTGACAACTTACTTATTAAGGTTGGCAGCAGCAGTTGGCTTTAGTAGTCCTGCCTACTGCTATTGCATACTGCCGCTTGTTAAAGATAGCATAGCTTTGTTTCTTTAAAAATTTGTTGATGACTTTTTTTCAAAAACACGGTTTCACAATTCTTAAATGGCTAATTTTTGCCGTCTCGTTGCTTTTCCTTGTTTACCACATTGCTTCTCATCAGGATTTTCGCACAGCGTTTTCAAAATTAAATTTATTAAAATTTTCTGATATTTATTTGTTAGTGGCAGTTTTTGCTTTAATGTTTGCCAATTGGGGAATTGAAGCAGCAAAATGGCGATATGCTATTTCCGGAATAAGAAAAATTTCTTTTAAAAGAGCTTTTGCTGCCGTACTTGCAGGAATATCAGTATCACTATTTATGCCCAATAGAACCGGCGAGTTTGTGGGACGAATTTTTGCTCTGCCGCCAGGCGAAAGGATTCGAAGTATTTCTGCTTCGGTGGTGGCAAGTTTTTCGCAACTTTTAATTACTGTTTTTTGCGGTACTATTGCTCTTTTTATATATTATTATTTTTACCCTAAAAATACTCTTACCGAGTACGGAATTTCGTTATGGATTCAAATTCCTGCCAGTTTTATTACTCTTTTACTTTTGTTGATTTATTTTAAAATTCAGTGGTTCACCTTTTTATTTGAGAAATGGCGTTTTCTGCAAAAATATTCAGAAATCACACAAATTCTTAAAACTTATAATACCACCATATTAATTAATTTTTTATTAATAAGCTTTTTAAGATATTCTGTTTTTATAATCCAGTTTTACCTTTTGCTAATATTTTTTGGAGTTGAACTGACTTTTGTAAATAACATTTTAGCAACTGTACTTACATTTTACATTATGGCAATTATTCCCACTTTTACCTTAACCGAAATTGGAATCAGAGGTTCGGTTGTAATTATTTTCTTCGGTTTTTTTAGCGATTCTTATACTGGAATAATTTCTGCATCAACGTTGTTATGGCTTATAAACATTGGAGTTCCGGCATTTATTGGAAATATTTTTATAGCCAGGTTTAAAGAAT
>PCSS01000213.1 GCA_002771395.1 Bacteroidetes bacterium CG23_combo_of_CG06-09_8_20_14_all_32_9
TGCCTGTATTGGCAGAAAAATATCTACTCTTGAACCAAATTTAATAATACCAATTTGTTCGCCTGCTTTGTATTCCACTTCGGGACTGGCATACGAAATAATGCGACGTGCAATTTTACCTGCAATTTGTCTCATAAGAATTTCGCAATTATTTTGAGTACGGAAAACTGTTGTAAATCTTTCGTTTTCGTCGGAAGATTTTGGTTTCCAAGCCATAAAATAACTTCCCGGATGATATTGAAGATAATGAACCACTCCGTTTACCGGTACCCAATTAACATGTACATTAAATGCCGACATAAAAATGGAAACCTGGGTTCGGTAATCTTTAAAATATTCTTCTTCAAAAGTTTGCTCAACAGCTACAATCTTTCCGTCGGCGGGTGCGTATATTTTATTTTCATCGCCAATTAAGATTCGTTGCGGAACACGGAAAAATAAAGTTACCAGACCCCAAAAAATAACAGAAGCTATTGATAATAAAAGTCTTATAATAAAATAATCGTTAATAAAATAATAAATACAAACATTAAATATTAATAATAATAAACCAACACATAATATAATTTTATAACCTTCTTTATGAATTTTTGATATTGAAATTTTTGTAAGATTTTCTGCCATTTATAATTATTTTTTTGCCACGAAGGCACGAAATCACAAAGTTTAACAAAGTTTTTTCATTTGTGTTTCTTAGTGTTTTATGGTATTGTATTTATGCAAATAAACAAAATTAATATAGAAATTGCAAATAAATAAATGCAATTGGCGATGCAATTAAAACGCTATCAATGCGATCGAGTATTCCACCATGTCCGGGTAATAATTTTCCGGAATCTTTAACATTTATACTTCTTTTAAATAATGACTCTGCCATATCGCCATAAGTTGAAAAAACAACAACAATTCCGGCTAAAATCATCCATCGATACCACAATAATGTCGGAAAAATTAAAGGAAAAAATATTGATAAACCAATTGTACAAACTGCACCACCAATAGCTCCTTCCCACGATTTTTTTGGAGAAATTCTTTCGAACAACCTATGTTTACCTATTAAAATTCCAATCAAATAAGCAAATGTATCATACAGCCAAATTTGAATGAAAAAACCGAGTAAAAAATAAGGAGTATAAACTATTGTATTTGTTGGGTTTAAGAAGTTCACGTAATTTGCTGTATTGCTTAAAAAATCTTCGGTATTTGCAGTACCACTGCGGAATACAAAATAATTTAGCAATGAAAACGGAACTGCAATATATATTATTCCCAAAAATGAATAAGCTAAGCTGGTAAACGGGTGTTTGTGATAAAGATAAATCTCGTTTACCATAAAAAGAATAGAAATTGGAATAAAAATAATAAAGAATCTTAATTGAATATAATTAACCGCATATAAGTAATTAAAGGTAAAAAACAACCATCCTGTAAATACTCCCAACCACTTTTGCGGATGCGCCAAAGCGAAAGTTGAAAGATTGTAAAACTCAATCATTGAAAGTATAAGAATAATGCTAAAAATTAAAAAGAAACTTACACTTCCAAGTAAAATGGAAGTAACTACTATCAGTACAAAGATAGCGCCTGTTAAAGTACGTGTTAATAAACTATTCAATGCCGAGACCTTTTAATATGAATTGTGCCTGTCCAAGATCTTCTATTTTTACAAATAATTCAATTTCGCCAATTAAGAAATTACTATCTTTCTTATTCATTACCACACTTTTAATCTTCTCCTTTTTTAAGATAATTTTTGCTCTTTCACAAAGGATTTGATCTGTAGTTTTAAAAACGAGAACCCAGTTATCTTCCATATTTTTATTAATTAGTTGAACTTTTTTGTTTTTTCTTTTTTTTTGAATCTGTCATAGCAGGCACTGTTTGCAAATCTTTATTTTCTGAATTAATTAATTCAGCATTTTCAGTTTGTTTTTTTTCTTTTGAGATGTTATTTACAACTATTTCATCGGTTACAAAAGGTCGCTTGCCAAATATTGCTTCAAGGTCGTCGCTAAAAATAACTTCTTTTTCGAGAAGCAGTTCGCCTAATTTATTGAGTTTTTCTTTATTTTCGGAAAGTATTTTTTTAGCTCTTATGTATTGTCCTTCAATTATTTTCTTAACTTCGGCATCAATTGTTTGGGAAGTTTTTTCACTGTAAGGTTTTGAAAATGCAAAATCTGACTGTCCTGATGAATCGTAAAAACTAACGTTACCAATTTCTTGGCTCATACCAAAAAAGGAAACTAAGGCATAAGTCTGTTTAGAAACTTTTTCGAGGTCGTTTAATGCTCCCGTAGAAATTTTCCCAAATGTAATTTCTTCTGATGCTCTTCCACCAAGAGTAGCACAAAGTTCATCCATAATTTGCTCAAAAGTAGTAATTTGTCGTTCTTCGGGCAAATACCAGGCAGCACCTAATGATTTTCCACGTGGAATAATAGTAACTTTAACAAGGGGACTTGCATACTCAAGCAACCAGCTTATAGCAGCATGTCCGGCTTCATGGTAAGCAATGGTTTTCTTTTCTTTAATAGTAATTATTTTAGTACGTTTTTCGAGTCCACCAATAATACGGTCAATTGCATCTAAAAAATCCTGTTTTTCAACTTTTTTCCTTTCTTTACGTGCAGCTATTAAAGCAGCTTCGTTACAAACATTTGCAATATCAGCACCACTAAAACCCGGAGTTTGCTTTGCTAAAAACTCAATATCAAGATTTTTGTCAATTTTTATTGGTTTTAAATGGACTTTAAAAATATCTCTGCGTTCGTTTAAATCGGGTAGTTCAACATGAATTTGCCTGTCGAAACGACCTGCACGAACAAGTGCATGGTCTAACATATCGGCGCGGTTTGTAGCTGCAAGAATAATTACACCTGTATTAGAATCAAAACCGTCCATTTCAGTAAGAAGTTGGTTTAATGTATTTTCTCGTTCATCGTTTGCACCAAAATTAGGATTCCTGTTACGCGACCTGCCAATTGCATCAATTTCATCAATAAAAACAATACAAGGCGCTTTTTCTTTTGCCTGTTTAAAAAGGTCGCGTACACGCGATGCACCAACGCCTACAAACATTTCAACAAAATCGGAACCCGACATTGAAAAAAACGGAACATTTGCTTCGCCTGCAACGGCTTTTGCAAGTAATGTTTTGCCTGTTCCAGGAGGTCCAATCAACAAAGCGCCTTTAGGGATTTTACCTCCCAGTTCGGTATATTTTTTCGGATTTTTAAGAAAATCTACTATTTCGCGTATTTCAATTTTCGCTTCTTCAAGTCCTGCTACATCTTTAAAATCAATTTTTACGTTTGAGGTATCTTTATCAAAAATCTTTGCTTTTGATTTTCCAATGCTAAAAATACCACCAGGTCCACCTCCTGCACGACCAGCCATTTTACGAAAAACAAACATCCAAATAAGTATAATTACAATTACCGGTAATAACCAGGTTAGCAAATCACCAAAAATATTTTTTCTTTTTTCTGTTTTTATTTCAACCTTATTTTCGGGTGATATATCAGATTGTAATTTTTCAATATTTTGCTGAAAATGCTCTATAGACAATATAGTATAATAAAATTGAGGACCGCCTGATGAAAAGCTCTTTTCCCGAAAACGTTTGTATTTTCCAGTTTTAAGTGCATCATCAGTAAGATAAATTTCAACTTCTTCGCGATTTACAATAATAATTTTTTTAACTTCGTTTCTATTAACAATATCCACTATGTTTTGCCATTCAATTTCTTCTTTTTTACTGTTAAAGTCAAAAAAGTTTAACCCTAAAAAAACAAGAAGAATTAAAGCATAAAACCAGTAAATGCTGAATTTTGGTTTATTCTTTGTTTTTTTGATAGTATTATTTTCTTCCTTAGGGATTTCCTTAATATTTTCTTTTTCCTTTGGAATTTTTTTATTTTCTTCTTCCATTTTTATTAATTCAATTCAATTATTTTACTTCTAATCGGACTTATAATGAATAATTTTTGCATCAGCCCATAAACCTTCAAGATTATAATATTCTCTGAAGGAAGTTTGTAAAACATGAACCACAACCGAAATATAATCAAGCAAAACCCATTGCGAATTAATTAATCCTTCTTTAGAAAACGGCTTTTCGGAAAGTAAAATGTGAACATTATCTTCAACACCACGTGCAATAGATTGAACCTGAATATTTGAGTTAGCATTACAAATTACAAAATAATCGCAAACCCGATTGGTTATACTTCTTAAATCAACTGACACAATATTGTTACCTTTTTTCTCTTTTACCGCATCAATAATAGCTTCTAAAAGGACAGAAATGTTATTTTTATTCTTATTAACAGTTTTTTTTGTTCTTTGTTCAGTCATATTTCTTATAAAACTTGCAAAGATAACTAATAAATTTTGTTTTTAAACATAATCTAAAAAATGCAATTTAATAATACCTTAAATCCGCAAATAAATTATACGGGACTTCTAAAAATTGCTTTTTCTTTGTTGGACTTCAATTTTAAAATTACTCACATATTAATTGTTTTTT
>PCSS01000372.1:0-2350 GCA_002771395.1 Bacteroidetes bacterium CG23_combo_of_CG06-09_8_20_14_all_32_9
TTGATGAGGTTTATACATTATTGGGAAAAGTTTATATGAATACAAAAAACTATAAAGAATCTGTTGATGCTCTTGAAAATATACTAACAGTAACTAACGAAAGCGAAGAAGCATACCAGCGTGTAACCTATTTCAGAGGTCTTGAACTTTTTAATAATCTCGATTTTAGCCATGCCATAATTCATTTTGATAAATCGCTGAATAATGACAAATATAACCAGCAATACAAAGCACAATCAATATTCTGGAAAGGTGAATCGCATTATAGATTAGACCGTTACGACGATGCTATTTCTCAATTTAATAAATTTTTACTCTCAACAGGAGCATTTGGTTCAAAGGAATTTAACCTGGCATATTACAGTTTAGGGTATTGTTATTTTAAAAAACACGATTACAAACAGTCGCTTTCATGGTTTCGTAAATTTACCGATAACCAACCCGGTATAAAATCAATAATGATTGCCGATGCTTATTGTCGTACAGGTGATTGCGATTTTGCTTTAAGAGAATATGATTTTGCAGTTGAAAATTATTCAAAATCTATTGATATTCATCTGGCTGCTGTTGATTACGCCATGTATCAAAAAGGTTTTTGCCTTGGTCTTTTAAAAAATTATACAGATAAAATTATAGTTTTAAATAAAATTGTAACCGATTATCCATCATCACCTTATGTTGATGATGCCTTTTACGAAATAGCAAACAGTTACGTTGCTATTGGTGAAAAAGATATGGCATTAAATACATATCAGAAAATTATTGATGATTATCCGGCCAGCGACTTTGTAAGAAAATCGTATATCCAAATGGGTTTGGTATATTATAACAACGACCAAAATGATAAAGCGCTTTCGGTTTATAAAAAAGTAATTGAAAACTATACTAATACTCCCGAATCTAAAGAGGCATTCACGGGTTTAAGAACTGTTTACCTTGATATGAACGATGTTAATAACTATTATGCTTATCTGAAAGAAAGAGGAACCCAAGGCGATTTCAGAATAACAGAACAAGATTCGCTTATGTATTCAACCGCCGAAAAAGTTTATATGGATGGCGATTGCAACAAAGCCGATGGATTATTTAACGACTACCTGGCAAAATTTGGTGAAACAGGAATTTTTTCGGTTAATGTATTTTATTACAAAGCCGAATGTTTGAATAAATCAAACAATGCCGATTCTGCCAACGGATTTTATAAAAAAGTTCTTGAATGTACCAACAGCATTTTTACCGAACCTGCTTTGGCAAAAGTTTCAAAATATGAATATGATAAAGAAAATTATAGTGATGCTCTTAATTATTATATAAGTCTTGAGGGTTCGGCGGTTTATCAAAATAATATTACTGCTTCAAAAATCGGAAAAATGCGTTGCTATTATTTTTTAAACGATTTTAATAATGCACATAAAGTAGCTATTAAAGTTCTGGGAATCGAAAAACTTTCCGATGAAATTATTCGCGAAGCACATTATACAATCGGTAAATGCGAATACGCTTTAAATAACTACGAGCCGGCTTTGGAAGAATTTATTTTAATTTCAAAAAATTGTAAAAGCGATATGGAAGCCGAAGCAAAATTTCTTACTGCCGATATTTATTTTAAACAAAACCAAAATGACTTAGTTGAAAATGAAGTTTTTGACTTTGTTAAAAAAAATACTCCTCAACAAAAATGGCTTGCTAAAGCATTTCTTTTACTGGCTGATGTTTACCTCATAAAAAATGATAAATTTCAAGCAAAAGCTACACTGCAAAGTATTATTGATAACTACAAAACCAAAGACGATGGTATGATTGACGATGCCAAATCGAAACTTGACCAGGTAAAAATTATAGAAGAACAGGAACAACTTAAAAAACAATTAGAACAAACACCCGAACCTGAAAACATGGAAATTAATTTTAACGACGAAATTAAAAACTATTAATATATAAACTTATGAGAAAAATATTGATTATAGCAATATCAGCTATTTGCATTATTATTTTTATTAATAAAATAGCAATATCACAAACAAAACTGAACGAAGATGTGCAGGTAATAAAGCCTTACGACCCCACTGTAGGTGATGCATACAAAATAAATATTTTACCCGAAATTAACGACACCTCCGGTGTAAATAATAAATTCAGCTATAACGTTTATCCAAAACAACTTCCGGTATATTTTGAGGTATCGCCTGTTATACCTGCCAAAATGGTTGGAGAACCAATTACAAAGTTATATTCAGCTTACTTAAAAGCCGGGTATGGAAATTACAATACTATGCTTGGCGAAGCCGGTTTAAATATGCTTCGTTCAAAAAATTACTCGGGTGGATTTTATATTAATCACCTTTCGTCA
>PCSS01000372.1:2361-6429 GCA_002771395.1 Bacteroidetes bacterium CG23_combo_of_CG06-09_8_20_14_all_32_9
AAAAAAAATGATGTATTTCAACATTATAATACAATTACAGGAAATGCGGGACTTGCATCAAATTATATTGATTCGGAACATATTAATTACAACGTAAATTTAAAATATGAATATTTTGAAGATAAATACAAAAGTTACCAAAATCTCTTAAATGCCAGTACCGATTTAAATAATTTTTACAAAAACGAACTTATTGGAGGTAAAATAGACGTGTTGTGGGTTAATAAAAATTCAGCAATAGATACTTTTAACAATGCTTTAGTAAAAATAAACCCATGGGTAAGTTTTTTTGGTGAACAATGGCGTGTAAAGTGCGGACTCTCAATAGAAACTGATGCTTATACCGATTCTGCTTATTATCACTTTTATCCAACGGTAATGTTACAATATAATGTTATTGAGAACTTTTTAATTCCATTTATTGGTTTCAACGGCGGAATGATTCAAAATCATTTCTCTAAAATTGTTAAAGAAAACCCATACACACGCCCGGGTTTGCAAATGAAAAATACAAATAACTTACTGAATCTTAATGCCGGTATTCTGGGTAATTTCAGTAAGCGGGTTTCATTTCTTGTAAAAGGCACTTATGGACTTTACGAAGATATGTATTTCTTTGTAAACGACGCTGTTATAAGAAATTATTTTGATGTAGTTTACGACGGCGAAGTGCAACTTTTACACTTTAGCGGCGAAATTTCATATAAAAATTCCGAGAAACTAAATGTCTTCCTCAAAGGAAATTACTATAAATACACGCTTAAAACACTTGCAAAACCTTGGCACAAGCCTGAATGGGATGTTACTCTTGCAACCCGATATAATTTGCGTAATAAAATTGTACTTTCGTTTGATGTGTTTGCATTAGGCAACAGGTTTGCACAAAAGTATAAATCACCCGATTCATCTTTATTAAAGAAAATTATTGATGCAAACATTGGTATAGAATACCGTTATTCTAAAATTTTATCGGCTTTTTTAAATTTTAACAATATTACAAACTCTAAAAATTATTACTGGAATTATTACCCTACGCAGGGATTTAATATGTTAGGCGGCTTAACTTATTCTTTTTAAATATATCCTTAATTTTATTAATATTTAGAAGTATTTAAGAAAATATTTTCGTACCTTTGTATTATAATTAAAAAATAAAGAAAAGCATCAAAAAAATGGAAGGTATTATAAACAAATTAGAAAAAAACAACGATTATTCAGCCGATAGTATCCAGGTACTCGAAGGTTTAGAAGCAGTTCGCAAACGCCCGGCGATGTATGTGGGCGATATTGGCGTAAGAGGACTTCATCATTTAGTTTATGAAGTAGTAGATAACTCTATAGATGAGGCACTTGTGGGTTATTGCTCAAATATAGAAGTTTTTATTAATGCAGATGGTACAGTAACCGTAACTGACGATGGTCGCGGTATTCCTGTTGACTTACACGAAAAAGAACAGAAATCTGCACTTGAAGTTGTTCTTACATTTTTGCACGCAGGCGGCAAATTTGACCACGAATCTTACAAAGTTTCAGGTGGTTTGCATGGGGTTGGCGTAAGTTGCGTTAATGCACTATCAAGTTATTTAAAAGCAGAAGTTTGCCGAAACGGTAAAAGGTACAAAATGGAATTTTCTGAAGGGAAAGCCACTACAGAACTAATAATTGTTGGTGATAGTGATAAAACAGGTACCACTATTACATTCAGACCTGATGCTTCAATTTTTACAACTATTGAGTATAATTTCGAAACCCTTGCCTCACGTTTACATGAACTTGCCTTTCTTAATAAAGGTATCCGTCTTAAAATTACCGATTTGCGCGAAATAGACGACAACGGAAATCCACTTTCAAATGAATTTTTAAGCATAGAAGGCCTTAAAGAATTTGTACATTTTTTGGATGAAAACCGCGAACCTCTTATTGAAAAAGTAATATACCTTGAAACTAAAAAAAATGATATTCCTGTTGAAATAGCTATGCAATACAATAACTCTTTCAACGAAAACGTACACAGTTATGTTAACAATATTAACACTATTGAAGGAGGAACACACCTTGCCGGTTTCAGACGCGGTTTAACCCGAACTTTAAAATCGTATGCCGAAAAAAGCGGGATGCTTTCAAAATTAAAATTTGAAATCAGTGGCGATGATTTTAGAGAAGGACTAACAGCCGTAATTTCTATAAAAGTACTTGAACCACAATTTGAAGGACAAACAAAAACCAAACTTGGCAACTCAGAAGTAATGGGAGCTGTTGACCAGGCTGTTAGTGAATTACTTTCATTTTATCTCGAAGAAAATCCCAAAGATGCCAAAGCTATTGTTAATAAAGTAATTTTAGCTGCTACTGCCCGCCACGCTGCACGTAAAGCCCGTGAACTGGTACAACGCAAAGGCGCACTTACAGGAGGCGGTTTGCCGGGTAAATTAGCCGATTGTTCGGAACGTAACCCTGAATTATGCGAATTGTATTTAGTTGAAGGCGACTCGGCAGGCGGTACCGCTAAACAAGGAAGAGACAGAAAATTTCAGGCTATTCTTCCTTTACGCGGAAAAATTCTGAATGTTGAAAAAGCCATGCCTCATAAAATTTTTGACAACGATGAAATTAAAAATATATTTACCGCACTTGGAGTTCATATCGGAACCGAAGAAGATACCAAAGCTCTTAATATAGAAAAACTTCGTTATCATAAAGTAATTATTATGACCGATGCCGACGTTGACGGAAGCCATATTTCTACACTAATTATGACATTTTATTTTAGGTTCATGAAAGAATTAATAGAACGCGGTTATTTATATATTGCTACTCCCCCACTCTACCTTATTAAAAAAGGAAAAGAAGAAAGATATTGCTGGACAGAAGAAGAACGCCTTAAAATTATTGAAGAACTTGGAAAAGGTAAAGAATCGGTGTTGCATATTCAGCGTTACAAAGGTTTGGGCGAAATGAATGCCGAACAACTCTGGAGTACAACCATGAATCCCGAATTCCGTACTCTGCGCCAAGTAACAATTGACAGCGCTGCCGAAGCCGACCGTGTTTTTTCGATGCTAATGGGTGACGATGTTCCCCTACGCCGCGATTTTATTGAACGACATGCAAAATATGCAAAAATTGACGCATAATATTCTGTAATTCCTAAAATCCGCAAGTTCTAAAAACAATTTTCTTTTTAACACAAAACCATACAATAGTCATACAATAGTCATACAATGGTCATTCAGTAGTTATACAATAGTCATTCAATAGTTTTACAAGCGAATGACAGCTAAGCGAATGACAACCGTATGACAGCGAAGTTCACCCCGTTAGATAGTTTGTAAAATAAAAGTTAAGATAATAATAAAGTGATTATCTAACGGGGTAAATGACAATTAATGACCTTTTCAAGTATATAAACTACGATTAGTGGAACTTTGCAGGAAAGCGGGGTAAACTACTTTTCAGCAATTTTGAAAGATGCCTGTTTTTGGTATTATTTCTCAATTCCGAGTAATTCAATTTCAAAAACTAAAGTTGAATAAGGAGGAATTGCACCTTGCATACCTCTTTCGCCATAAGCTAAATTCCATGGAATATAAAATTCGTATTTTGAACCAACAGTCATAAGTTGAATTCCTTCGGTCCAGCCGGGAATAACCTGGTTTAACGAAAATACAGCAGGTTCTTTTCCAATGGAGCTATCAAATACTTTACCATCAAGAAATTTACCTGTATAATTAGTTTTAACTTTACTTGTGGCTGTAGGTTTAGCACCTTTTCCTTCACTGATAACTTTGTATTGTAAACCACTTGGAAGAGTTTTAACACCTGCTTTTTGAGCATTTTCAGCTAAGAACTTTTCACCTTCGGCTTTCTTTTTTTCAAATTCTTTAGCCTGAAGTTTTGTAAAATAAGTTTTTAAAACTTCCATTGCCTGTTCACTTGTAAGTACGGGATTGTTATTAGTAATAACAGCATTAAAACCTGCGGTAAAAACATCAAGGTTAATAATGGTGTCAATTCCTTCCTGTTTCATACTTGAGCCAACATTTACTCCAAATGAATAGCTTAACGAGT
>PCSS01000372.1:6490-6657 GCA_002771395.1 Bacteroidetes bacterium CG23_combo_of_CG06-09_8_20_14_all_32_9
CATTAAAATTGCAATAAATGAACCATATACAAAAGATTTTTTCATATTTTTTAATTTTAAAATTTGTGCGAAGGTAATTAATTTTTTATAATACACTTATTTTTTTTTCAATCCCTTCATTAATTTTTTTTTTGGCAATTTCCTGACCTGTTTCGCTAAAATATTTC
>PCSS01000384.1:0-2822 GCA_002771395.1 Bacteroidetes bacterium CG23_combo_of_CG06-09_8_20_14_all_32_9
AAAATTTTAAAATAGGTCCCCATAAACTATTATAAGTGGAAATAATAATTTTAGTTTTTCTATGACAAACTTTTTTTAATTCTGAAAAAACTTTTTGAACGTCCCACAATGATGTAAGTAAATCTGAAATAATAATATAATCAAATTTTTCATTTATATTAAGATTTTCAGCATCATCAATTTCAAATTTATATTCAGGGAAATTTTGTCGGGCAATATCAATCATGTTCTCAGAAAAATCAATACCTACTCCAAAATCGGGTTCAACTTTTTTAAGTAATTCTCCTGTTCCGCAACCAATTTCAAGTACTTTACTGTTTTTAGGAATAAAAAACCTGAAATATTTTTCTAACATTTTATGATAGAAACTATTTCTTTTTTTCCATTTAATTCGAGATGCAGATAATTTGTTAAAATAATTTTTTGAATCTTCTTTATTATACATATTAGCTAAATATTAGGAGGTAATATTTTTTTCAAACTTAACATTTAACTTAAAAAAATCCAAATTATTTATAGAATAACAGCAAAATAGGAGAATGGAGGTAAGAATTGTAAATGATTAATAATCTATATTAATTTTCATGTCATCGAAATAAACAGTGTCTTTAGAAGTATTCCAAAATAATACTGAAAGTATATTTTTCACGTCCAAATTTTTAGGAATGTCAAATTCATGCTCTATTTTTATCCAAGTATTTGTTTTTTGAACTAATGAATCTACCAGAAAAGATGTCCAGAAAATATTTTCATTATGGTTGTTATTAATACAACATACTAATACAAGATTTTTACACACCGAAGGAGAAAAAACATAAGATTCAACGTGAACTTTTTCTATGCTTTTAGAAACAATTACATCAAGGAATGCATTAAATCCGGATGAAAATTGTGAAAGAGAATCTATTTTAGAAACGTTACTTCCCGAATAAGCCTTTGAAAATGGAACAATTCTATCTTTATTAAATAATAAAGGCTTTTCTTGTACATCAATTAAATTATCAAAATCGCATTCCCAGTTAAACTCAGATTTAGCAAAGGGAAATATTTTAGCTTTGTTAAGATTGTTTTTATAAGTTGTCCAATCCCATAAAGTTCCAATAAAGCACCTGCCAGAATTGTTTTCAAGATTTATACTAAAGTAAGTAAAGTAAATTAGAAATGAAACAATGATGATTTTCAAATATGATTTCTTTTTTTGAAATATATATTGAAGGAAAAAACCAAAAGGCAAAGCAAAAACAGCATTGTACTCCACATAAGTTCTTAGCCCATAGGCGCCTCCAAAATTAAAACAATGCCATGAAGCTGAAAAATAAGCAATCCAAATGAAAGAAAGAATTCCAAATATTCTATTTGATTTTAATTTAAAAATTGAAAATATTAACCCGGCTAAAATAATCAGGTATGCAGGATTATTAACGAAAAGTCCATTTAAAGGTGCAAACCAAGTTTCAATTAATTTAGGATTTGTCAAATATTTAAAGCCTTCTTCACCATAGCTGTAATAAATATAATGACCGCTAATAAATTTCCAGTAAATCATTTGAGGAAAGAATATCAGAACAAAGCAAATTGCTATTATAAAAAATCTTTTTGGGTGAATAAAGTGTAATATCCTATCTTTTATTATCTTAAATGAAGAAGCATCTAATAATATACAAATAACTCCTAAAAAGATATTTGTTGGCCTAATAAGTGTTGCAAGTGCTAATGTAATACCAGTGAGAATTAAAAATTTTGCTTTATTTCCTTTATCAAGATAGTTTTTAAGAGAATATAAAAATATTGAAAACAATGAAAATGAGTAAACATGTGACATCAATGTTTCAAAACTTGCATAATAATAAAGGTTAGTAGAAAAGAGTAGCACTAATATTGTAAAAAGCGAACTGTTTTTTTTTAAATAAAACCTCATAAATCGATAGATTGCAATTATACCTAAGGCTAAATAAAAGGCAGCGGTTATATTTACTAAAATATGATAAGGAGGGCTGAAACCGCTTGCGTTATAGCCAAATAAAAGCAATATTAAATGAAGAATAAGAAAAAAAGGAAGTATTAATATAGCAACTCCAGAAGAATATTTTGTAAACAATTTATTTTCATAGTAAGAAAATCCCCAATTCGAATCAGCTGCTAAATTTTTAGGAAAATCCTCTTTATAAAACCCATTTATAAAGGCTGCCGGTAAATAAATATAGTAACCTATCTTGTCGGAATTAAATTCTGACAACCATGTACCCTGAACTTTGTTATTATTGTAAATAGAAATATATGAGAAATAACTGAAAACGCTCAAAAACAATAAAATCATCCAAACTTTTGAAGTTTTGAGGAATTTGGAGTTGTTAGCATCATAACTTTCATTTTTAAAAGTTTTCTCTTCAAATAAGTTGTATTTTAAAATTGTAAATATTGCTCTAAACCCATCTTTCCATCCAATTTTTTTACCCTCAGCATAAGTACGACCATAATAAGAAATGCCCACTTCATAAATTTTTATTCCTTTTATTTTAGCAATTTTTGCTGTTACTTCTGGTTCAAAACCAAAACGATTTTCTTTTAAGTCGAGTGATTGAATAATATCAGTTCTAAATAACTTGTAGCATGTTTCCATATCTGAAAGATTCAGATTGGTAAACATGTTTGAGAGTGTTGTAAGTAAGCGATTACCAATGCTGTGCCAGAAAAATAAAATTCTGTGGGGATTACCTCCTATAAAACGCGAACCAAAAACTACATCGGCAAAACCTTCAACAACAGGTTTTAATAAATCGTTATACTCACGAGGGTCGTATTCCAAATCAGCATCCTGAATT